>JBBQKE010000205.1:0-3968 GCA_038326585.1 Actinomycetales bacterium
GACCGTCATCGGCGTGCCGATCATCACCGCGGTCGGCCAAGCCGCGGGCTGGCGCACGGCCTACCTGGTCGTCGCGGCCCTGTTTGCAGCCACCTTCGTCGCGGTGTGGATGCTCGTGCCGTGGCAGCCCGGAGACGCCCAGTCGACCGTGCGCCGCGAGCTCGCCGCGTTCGGCAGCCTGCAAGTCTGGGTCGCCGTGGCCGTTGGCGCCATCGGCTTCGGCGGATTCTTCGCGGTCTACAGCTATATCGCCCCCATGGTCACCGAGTCGGCCGGCCTGCCGGGCGGCGCCGTGCCCTGGGTCTTGGCCAGCACGGGCGTAGGCCTCACGATCGGCAACTTTTTCGGGGGCCGTCTGGCCGACGCGGGCACCTCGCGCGCGATGTTCGTGGGGTTCGCGGGCCTCATTGCCGCTCTCGTGATCGTCGGTCTGCTCGGCACGTCTCCGGTGGGCCTGATTGTCGGCACCTTCTTCGTGGGGTTCACGGCTGCAATTCTTTCGCCGGTCATCCAGACTCGCCTGATGGATGTGGCGGGCGAGTCGCAGACGCTCGCCGCGGCCCTCAACCACTCAGCTCTCAACGTCGGCAACGCGCTCGGCGCCTTCCTCGGCGGACTCGTCGTCGCGGCCGGGTGGGGCTACCTGACCCCCGCGTGGGTGGGGCTGCTGCTTGCTGTCGGCGGCGTGTTGCTCGCGGGCGTCAGCGTCGCGCTTGAGAAGCGGGCTCGACGTCACGGACGCGAGCGTGCCGCCTAGAGCGAGCGCGACTGCTTAGAACCCGCCGCCCCCAGAGGGAGCATCCACCAAGATGCCGTCGCTGATGGCTTGCTTGCGCAGTGCCACCTTGGTGCCGACGTCGATGCCAGCGATGCGGTACTTCTCGCGGATGCGCTTAAGGTAGCTCTTCGCGGTCTCTTCTGAGATGCCAAGCTGGTAGGCCACTGTCTTCACCGGTTCGCCCGCGCCGTAGAGAGCCATGACCCGGCGCTCCTGCGCGCTCAGCCGCGGTGAACCCCCGACGTCGGCGGCGTGAAGGGCAAGGTCGAGCTCGGCCGAGATGAACGACTCACCGGCGCGAGCGGCACGAATCGCCTCGACGATCATGCTGGCGTCTTCGCTCTTGACGAGATACCCCAAGGCTCCGGCGCTGAGAGCCTCGCGCACCACGTTGGGCTCGCTGTAGGTGCTCATGAGAACGACACGCACGCTCATCGACTTGAGCGTCTGAATCTTCAGCGAGACGGGACTGTTGTCTTTGAGGTCGAGGTCGAGCAGCACGACGTCGACCGGAAAAGCGGGGTGCGAGAGCAGGTCGGGCCAGGTGGCCACGGCCGCAACCATGTCGATGTCGTCGGCGGCCTGCCGAATCCACTCGGTCAGGGCGCCCAGCAGCATGCGGTGGTCGTCAACCAGTGCCAGTCGAATCATCGTCGTCTCGGCCATCGGGTTCCTCCGTGCATCTCAGCCTGCTGCGGTCATCAAGCCCGGGTCGGCCTGCTCAACTCGGCCGCGCGGCGTCAACGGGGTTGTCGACCGTGCAGTCGAGCTCGATGCGGACCGCGCCACCGGCTGTGCTGTCACTGTATCGCCCGGCTCGATCGAGAGCCTCCCACACACCGGGGTCGACACGATTGCGTCGCAGGCCCGCGACCTCGATCGCGACGGGAATCGTGAGGTGCCTGCCGCTCGACGAACGCTGGGGGTCGAGCGGCCCGATCGTCACCGACACTGCCCGAGCGGGTGCAGCCGCCTGCGGGTCAGACGCCAGCAACCAGAGAGCGGCCAGCAGTGAATCGCGCTGCACGTCGTCGAGCAGGCCGGCGAGCGTCGCGGCATCGCTCACCGTCACGCGACGGCCGAGGTGCTCTGACTCCGTCACGGCGTGAAACAGCCAGGTCTCACGCCGACCCTCGATGAGGTGCAGGCGAAGCTCTGTCGCGAGGGTCGAGGCGCGCGACGATAGCGCCGCGGGCAGTGGCAGGGGGGCGTCTCCGCTCGCCACCGCATCGAGCAGCTCTTCTGCGTCGAGATCGAGTCGCGCGAGTTCTTCGCTCGCGAGCATGCCCACAGCAAGCCGCGGGGCGGTGACGGTCGACTGCACGAGCACGCGGTCGAGCTCGCGCTTGAGCATCCGTTCGAAGCCGCTCACCAGCAGCACGCCCGTGATGCCGGGGCCGATGGCGAGCGCGAGCGTCACCAATTGTGCCGGCATGGTCACGGGCGTCGGGGGAGTTGTCGCGATGATCGCGACGACGAAGGCCACCCCGAGCAGGCCCGTGGCGACCAGCACCTCCCACCGGGAGCGCAGCGTGACGATGATGAGCAGGACGAATCCAGCGGAGACCGACGCCGTCGCGTAGCGTCCGACGTCGCCGAGTGGGGCGATTGCCACGAAGTCGAGCCACACCACCGCGGCCAACGACGACAGAAACACACCATAGAGCCAGTCGGGCAGCCGCTCACCGCTCGCCGAGATCGTGATCGTCAGGCCGAGGAAGGTCACCATGAGCAGCAACCACGCCGCGACGACAGGCAGGAGCGACGGGTACTCGGGGGCCCTCGCGAGAAAGAGCGCAATGCCGAGCATCGACTGCAGCGCCGCGATGATGGCCACGCCGAGCCCGAGAAAGCCCGAGCCGAGGGCCGACGCGTGCGTCGAGGTCGGCGTGCCGCGGCGGGTCGACGAGCGGGCACCCGCGGGCCGCACCAGGCCGCCGAGCGTGGTCTCCTCCGGCGGGGTGTAACGGCCGCTCATCGCGGCACCTCCAAGAAGACGGTGGTGCCCGAGCCCGGCATCGAGAACACGCGCGCGTCGCCGCCGACGTCGCGCAGGCGTGCCACGACAGACTCGGTGAAGCCCAGCCGCTCAGAGCTGACGGCGTCGGGATCGAACCCGGCACCGGCATCGGTGACCACAGCGCGCAGGCGATCGTCGGTCTGGGTGATCGTCACATCTGCTTCATCGACACCCGCGTGACGCCGCACATTCTCCAGACACTCGGCGAGCGCGAGCAGAAAGGCGTCGAGCACGTCGCTCGGCAGCAGCACCTGACCGCTTCCATGCCAGCGCACCGAGAGACCCATGCGCAAGAAGCGTTGCTTGACCGATTCGAGGGTGGTGCCGAGCGCCGTCTGTCCGACCGGCTCGAGGCTGTAGACGCCTGAGAATTGGGGCATCGGCGTCGAGCCGAGTCGCAGCTGCCGCAGCAATCGCGCGTCTTCAGCGGCCTGCTCACGCAGTGCGGACTCCGAGACTCCGACGCCGGAGTGGGCAAGAAGCGTGAGAGTGGCCAGCACGGTGTCGTGCAGCAGACGAGCGCCCTGTCGACGTTGCGCCTCGGTCTCGCTTGCCTGCCGTTCGAGGTGGTGCGCCCGGCCGATGCTCTCGATGCGCTGCAGAGCCCGCTGCACGCCCACCGTGACCCACAGCCCGATGATGAGAGTGATGACCCAGCCGGCCAGTGTGGCCACGGCCGCAGTCGAGATGAGACCGCGCGTTGGTCCGGCCGCGGCGATGAGCAGACTGCTGCTGAGTGCGCCACCGGCCCAGATCAACCAGCGCGGAGTCGAGTCGCTGAGCACCATGCCGAGGGCGCCGAGACCGGCGACACCGAGGGGCGCCAGGGCTGTGGGTAGCGCGACTGACCCCGAGGCGCCCCAGGGCAGCTGCGCGAGCGCGAGGGTTCCGCAACCGAGCACGATCGTGAGCACGATCCAGCCAGCGTGTCCGCTGCGACCGACCATGACGAGCGCGCCGGCTTGGCCCGCGAGCACGATGAGCACCGACGGAAGAATATCGGGATCGACGACCCCGGGGAGGGCGAGGCAGATGGCAGACAAGATCACGCCGCTCAACCCAAAGGCCCGAGCTGCAGATCTCAGCAGACGTTGCCGCTCTTTGTCGATCATTGAGACGACACCGATCGTCGTGTGCCGCCCCCGCGCCTCATGAAGAACAGTGTGGCAT
>JBBQKE010000206.1:0-3965 GCA_038326585.1 Actinomycetales bacterium
GCACGTCACGCCCTCGAGCGTGCTGTAGCCCTGACCCGCGGCGCTGATGCTGTCGGCGCGCTGTGCGGCCGGCTCGCGGCAGCCGGCATCGAGCGTGACGCGCCCGGCGTCGTCACCGACGGGGCTACCTGCTTCAGGGTCGCCGCCGTCGAGCGGGCCGGCCACGAGCGCGTCGATGCCTAGGCCGTCGAGCGCGAGCGACGACGGTTCAGCGATCACGGTGTGATCGGCGAGGCCCAGCACCTCGCCCCATTGCTCCTGGCCCAGGATGCCGCGGGCGTCGCCCACGAACAGCGTCGCCCCGGGCCCGCCGTCAGCGCCGCTCACGCCGTCGAGCTCGGCGCGCGTGCGCTCGAGCGTGCTCGTCACGATGACGTCGACACCCTGATCGCGCAGCACCTCGACGAGCGCCCGTGAGCCCGGCGGAGCCGTCTCGGCGGCACCCCAGCGCTCGGCGACGCGGCCGGCTCCGTTGAGGGCCACCATGACAAGGCCGAACGCGAGCAGGGCGACGATCGCGACAGCCCAGTAGAGGCTGCGGCGCAGCGATCGACGCACGGTCGGCGTGATGATCTCGGTGCCCGAACCCGCGAGCACGCTCGTGTCGTAGTCGGCGCGCGCGGCGCGATCGAGCGCCGCGTCAGAGGAAAGGCCGGTGTCGGTCACGACGACACCGCGCTCATACCGGTGAGTTCGCTCACGCTCGGCAACGGAGACGGCGCTCGTTCGATCGCCTCATCGAGCTCGCGCACGAGGGCATAGCCCTCGGCATCGCCCGATTGGCCGAGGTAGCGCACCTGGTCAAAGCGGTCGGCCGCGCGCTGCAGCGTGCTCGCGTGCTCGGCGAACTGTCGACCGGCAGCGTTGGCGAAGCCGTGACCCGTCGTGCCCGGCAATGTCGTCACGATCGTGCGCTCATCGAGCGAGCGGGCGATCGCGCGATAGCGCTCGGCAATGGCCGTCGCCCAGTCGCCCGTGCCCGCGGCTCGCTCGGCGTCGCGGCGCAGCTGTCGGGCCGTGCGGCGGTCGCGCTCGCCGAACAGCTCGTCGTCGAGGCGGCTGCGCTGCCGCCAGCGCGGCAGGCCATAGATGAGAATCGCCGTGAGCACGGCGGCGATGCCGAGCACGAGCAGAATCACGAGCACGAGCGGCGAGAACGCTCCACCATCGCCAAAGGTCAGGCTGGCGAGCCAGTCGAGCACGGCCTGTGAGAGCAGGTCGAACCACGTCGGCTGGCTCTCGGCGTAGGCAGGGTCGCTGAGCTCGTCGAGCAGCAGCTCGCGAGCATCCTCAGCATCGGGCTCGACCGGAACCGCCACGATCACCTCGCTGCGGGCTGGTAGGGGTCGGGCGCGCTCGCGCCGCTCGCCCGCAGCTCGACGAAGCGCTGCAGCTCGAGGTCGAGGCCTTCTTTGCGCATGCGCAGATCGATGTAGATAAGGGCCGTGGCTGCCGACAACAACACCGAGCCGATCGCGCCGACCACGATCGTCACGGCGATCGTGAGCACATTGGCTCCGAGCAGCACCCACAGAGACGTGAGTTCGTCACCCGCCGGGTTCACGAGCACGCCGCCGAAGCTCGCGGCGATGCTGAACGGCGCCGAGACCACGCTCGACGCGACCTGCACCATGACCGTGATGAGCAGCAGCGTGCCCAAGGTGCGCCAGAAGTAGCCGGTGACGAGGCTCCATCCACGACGGATCGCGGCGCCGAGCGGCAGGCGCTCGAGCATGATGGCGGTCGGCACGAGGGCGAGCTTGATCCAGAGCCACATGCTGAGTGCGACGAAGGCGAAGCCGCCGAAGACGGCGAGCAGAATGCCGATGGCGATGCCCGCGGGGCCCCCCGCGGCGATGAGCAGAGCGATCACGATGACGAACACGGTGAGGCCGATCAGGAGCGCGCCCGACAGCATCGCCGTCCAGCCGATGAGAGCCCACCAGCGGCCCTTGCCGAGTTCGAACAGTTGCCGCAGGGTGAGCTTCTCTCCGAGCGTCGCGCGCGACACCTCGAGAACGATGACGCCGAGCAGAACCGCCTGGGCGACGAGCGAGAGAGCGACGGCGATCAAGCCGGTAATGATGATGAGGCCGACTGCTCCGGCCTCGATGGCGGCAGCGTCGTCGACCGAGGCGCGCAACGAGCGGTCGAGGGCCCAGAAGCTCACGCCGAAGGTGAGCCCGAAGGCCACGATGACGACGAGCGCGTTGAGCAGCAACGCGGCACCGAACGTCGGCCGCGGGTTGCGCCGCAGCACCTGGAACGTCGCGCCGAGCAGAGCGCCGAAGTCGAGCGGGCGCAGAGGAATCAGGCCGGGCTTGGGCGGTGGGGCCCAGCCCGCTGCGGGCTGCGGCGTGAGCGGAGCACCGGCCGGCGCGTAGCCCCCCGGAGACGCCGGTGCGGTGGGCGAGTCGGCCCCCGCGGCACCGGATGCGCTCGCGCCGTCGCCCATCGTGTCGTCACCCGCGGGTCGCCCGCCGTTCGGCTTGTCGGGCTGCCAGCCGGGCGAAGCCCAAGAGGTGGAATCGCTCACGGTAGTGCCCTTCGCCTCGCGCTCGGTCTGCTCGAAACGTATGGTGTCACACTCGTCTAGGCTGGGTCGAACATTGGTCGGATTCTCGGCCCGCACACCGCACGACACCGAACACCGCTCGGCACCGTCGCCGAACGAAACAGTCCCAAGAAAGAGGAGGCGGCTCGTGACTTCGCGCATCCTCGTCGTCGATGACGACTCGGCCATCGCTGAGATGATCGGCATCGTGCTGCGGGGCGAAGGGTTCGAGCCCCACTTCTCGTACGACGGTGCCGCGGCAATCGAGTCGTTCGCGACGGTCAAGCCCGATCTCGTGCTGCTCGACGTCATGCTTCCCGGCATCGATGGCATTGAGGTGTGCACGCGCATTCGCGAGACCAGCGGAACGCCCATCATCATGCTCACCGCGAAGAGCGACGCGACCGACGTGGTGCGCGGCCTCGAGAGCGGCGCCGACGACTACATCGTGAAGCCGTTCAATCCCAAAGAGCTCATCGCGCGCATCCGCACCCGCCTTCGCCCGACCCCCCAGTCGACGATCGAGACGCTTCCCGTCGGCGACCTCGTCATCGACGTCACCGGGCACGAGGTCAAGCGAGGCGACACGGCGATTCTCTTGACCCCACTCGAGTTCGACCTGCTGCTCGCCCTGGCCATGAAGCCCAACCAGGTGTTCACGCGTGAGATGCTGCTCGAAGAGGTGTGGGGCTACCACTACAAGGCCGACACCCGGCTGGTCAACGTGCACGTGCAACGTCTTCGCGCCAAGGTCGAGCTCGACCCAGACAATCCGCGCATCGTCATGACCGTGCGGGGCGTGGGCTACCGGGCCGGCGCGGCGCTCTGATCGGGAGCCGTCGGGCATGCTTCCCCTGACCTGGCGAAGCCTCGTGAGCCGGGCGCGGCACGTCTGGCGCCGCTCGCTGCAGGTGCGCACCGTGGCGATCACCGTGTTCTTCTCGACGATCGCAGTGACGATCATCAGCGGCTACATGTCGATCAGCATTGCGACGAACCTCTATGAGGCGCGCAAGACTCAGGCGATCGCTGAGGCACGGCAAGCGACGGTGAGCACGCAATCGTTGTTCGACAGTTCGGTCTCGTCGAACGGCACGATCGACGTCGAGGCGGTGAACGTCACGGCTGGCACGACCATTCGCAGCGTGGCCTCGAGCCCCGGCGGCACGCAGTTCGCGATTCTGCGCACTCCCGGGCAGACGACGTCGGTGACGATGACCTCGACGAGCACCCGCGGTCTCGACACCAGCGTCATTACCGATGAGTTGCGCGATCAGGTGTCGGTCGATGATGGGCAGCTCTACACTCAGGCGGTGTCTCTCGAAGGAGATCTGACCTCTGACCCCGGCCTCGTCGTCGGCAGCGTCTTCGAGGTGCCGACCGCGGGGCAGTACGAGCTCTACCTGGTCTA
>JBBQKE010000207.1:0-3965 GCA_038326585.1 Actinomycetales bacterium
GCAGGTCGCGACGGCTGTCGGGATGCCGGCGAGGTGGCACGCCATGACGTCGGTGTACCCCTCGACCACGACGACCTGCTTGCCGCGGGCGATGTCGCGCTTGGCGAGATCGAGACCGTAGAGCACCTTCGACTTGCTGTAGACCGGCGTTTCAGGAGTGTTCAGGTACTTCGGGCCGTTGTCGCTGTCGAGCAGCTTGCGCGCGCCGAAGCCGAGAGTCTGACCGGTCACATCTTTGATCGGCCAGACGAGTCGGCCCCGAAAACGGTCATAGGGCTTGCGGTCTCCCTGGCCCTGAAGCCCTGAGGCGAGCAGCTCTTCGGACGTGAAGCCGAGTGCGCGCAAGTGATCACCCAGCGCGTCGTACGAGTTTGGGGCGAAGCCGACCGAGAATCGCTCGGCGGCATGGGAGTCGAAGCCTCGCTCGCCCAAGAACTGTCGAGCGGGCTCGGCGGCGGCAGTGCCCAACTGCTCGCGGAAGAACTGCTCGGCGGCGGCATTCGCCGCGAGCAATCGGCTGCGGTTGCCCTGGTCGGCGGCCTTCGCCCCGTCTTCGTAGTGCAGCTCGTAGCCGAGTCGGCCGGCGAGGCGTTCGACGGCTTCAGAGAACGTGACGTGGTCCATCTTCTGCAAGAAGGAGTAGACATCGCCGCTCTCACCACAGCCGAAGCAGTGGTAGAACCCGACCTGGGGCCGCACGTGAAAACTCGGGCTGCGCTCGTCGTGGAAGGGGCAGAGCCCCTTCATCGAGCCCACACCCGCGCTCTTGAGCGTGACGTAGTCACCCACGATGTCGGCCAGATTCGTGCGCGACCTGACTTCGTCGATGTCGCTGCGTCGAATGAGGCCTGCCACAGGGCCGATTCTAGGCCCGGCTCACAGGGCGGAAACTGCGCCGGCCACGAAACGTTCGTGCCAGATCATCGCACCCTGGTCGGTGAGGGAGGCTACCTGGTCGACGATGATGCGTCGACGTGCGGCATCGTCTGGCGCCGCGGTGAAGTCGTCAGCGAGCGGTCGATCGAGCGCGACCGGCCCGGCCTGCCACAGCGCGTCGGCCAGTTCGACGAGCAGAGTACGTTGGCGGGCGTAGATCGGCTGACGCGCATTCGTCGACATGACGAGCGTGCCCACGATGCCCTTGAGCACCGCGATCTCGGCTCTCGTCTCGCGGGGAACGATGACGGTGCCGCCGAACCGCGCAAGCGAGACCGTCGGATGCGCGGCGCGCGTCGCGTGCACCGCTTCGTGCGCGAAACGCCCGATGAGGCGACTCGTGAGGTTCTTGAGTCCGGCGAGGTCTCGGCGCGAGCCGGTCCAGTCGCTAACCCAGGTGTCGATGCCCGCAAGCCGATCAAAGGCTGCGCCGAGTTCGTCGACAGTCACGGCGTCGCCGGTCCACTGCTGCACACCGGCCAGCAGGGCATCGTGCTCACCGCGCGCGGCGATGAGCGCAGCATCCATCAATCCGCCGACGATTGCGTCTTCGAAATCGTGCACGCTGTATGCGATGTCGTCGCTGAGGTCCATGACCTGCGCCTCGATGCTCGCCACGCCCGCGGGGGCGCCCGCGCGCATCCATTCGAATGCGGGCCTGTCGTCGTCGTAGACACCGAACTTGCTGCGCCCGCTCGGGTCGTCGATGCCGTTCTCGCGCGGCCACGGGTACTTGCAACTCGCGTCGAGGCTGGCGCGCGTGAGATTCAGCCCGTACGTCGCACCATCGGGCCCCATGACCTTCGGCTCGATGCGGGTCAGCAGTCGCAGGGTCTGCGCATTGCCCTCGAAACCACCGATGTCGCGCGCCCACCCGGCCAGCGCGCCCTCGCCGTTGTGACCGAAGGGTGGATGCCCGAGGTCGTGCGCGAGGCAGGCAGTGTCGACGACGTCAGGATCGAGTCCGAGCGCTGTCGCGAGCTCGCGGCCGACCTGTGCCACCTCGAGCGAGTGCGTGAGGCGGTTGCGGGCAAAGTCGACGCCCGCCGTCGGGCTGAGCACCTGGGTCTTCGCGGCAAGGCGGCGGAGGGCGCTCGAGTGCAACAGGCGCGCGCGATCACGCGCGAAATGCCCGCGGTTGGTCGAATGCACTTCGGGCAATCGCCGCTCAGTGTCACGCTCGGTGTACAGGGTCAGCCTCCACTGTCTGTCAGCCGCCGCTGTGGTGCAGCTCGGCGGCCGTGACCTCGGCCCGGCTCGCGCCGGTGAGCTCGCGGCTCTCGAGCCAGCGGTCGGGCAGCGAGGGCTTCTTGGGTGTGCCGGCGCGGCCGCGCTGGCCCTCCGCGGCGGCGCCCGGGTACGGCGCATCGCGATCAAGCTCGCCCAGCAGGTCGTCCATGTGCTTCAGGCTCTCGACCGAGGCGAGCCTGGCGCGCAGCTCTCCGCCGACCGCGTAACCCTTGAAGTACCAGGCGACGTGCTTGCGGATGTCGCGGCAGGCCTTGGCCTCATCGTCGAAGAACTCGACGAGCAGCTCGGCGTGCCGACGGAAGGCGTCGGCGACTTCGCCGAGGCCCGGCTGAATGCGCAGGTGCTTCTGGGTAAAGGCCGCCGACAGGTCGCCAAACAGCCACGGTCGCCCGAGGCAGCCTCGCCCGACCACGATGCCGTCGCAGCCCGACTGCTCGACCATGCGCAGGGCGTCTTCTGCCGACCAGATGTCACCATTGCCGAGCACGGGAATGCTCGTGATGCTCTCTTTGAGCTTCCCGATCGCATCCCAGTCAGCGTTTCCGCTGTAGAAGTCGGCGGCCGTGCGCGCGTGCAGAGCGACCGCGGCAACCCCCGCGCCTTCGGCGGCCTTGGCTGCTTCGAGGTAGGTCAAGTGGTCGGCATCGATGCCCTTGCGCATCTTCACTGTCACCGGGATGTCACCCGCGGCCTTGACGGTCGCCTCGACGATGTTCCTGAAATGGTTCAGCTTCCACGGCAGGGCGGCTCCCCCGCCCTTCTTGGTGACCTTGGGAACGGGGCATCCGAAATTCATGTCGATGTGGTCGGCGAGACCCTCGCCGGCGAGGAACGCTGCCGCCTCACCCGCGGTCGTCGGGTCGACGCTGTAGAGCTGGATGCTGCGCACCGTCTCGCTCTCGTGGTGCGTGATGAGGCGCAGGCTTTCGGGCGTGCGCTCGACGAGCGCGCGGCTCGTGATCATCTCGCTCACATAGAGCCCCGCGCCGTATTCTCGACAGAGTCGCCGGAATGCTGTATTCGTGATGCCCGCCATCGGCGCGAGCACGACGGGAACGCTCAGCGGGATGGGGCCAATGCTGAGCGGTGCGGTCGCCGGCGCGGCGGGCAGGGTGGCGGTGGACATGATGCCCCTAGTCTCCCAGGTCGCGCTGAAGCTTGCGTCAGTGCCTGCCCATCGCATGGGCCTGCTCGATGATGCGCACGGTCTCGAGGGCGTGGCGAGCATCCACTGGAACAGGGGCGCCGTCGCGGATGCTCGCCGCGACCTGCGCGTAGAAGTCGGGATATCCGCCTTGCTCGGTCGGCACCGGCACAAGGGGTTGCTCGCCGTTGTCGACGCCGAGCAAGCCCCAGGCGGCCTTCGGCGTCTCGCCGTAGCCCTCGGCTCCAGGCCAGCGGCCCACCTTGAGGTCGGGCTCTTGCCCGTCGAGCCCGTAGACGCTGTAGCCACTCTCGTCGCCGAGCACGCGGAACCGCGGCCCGCTCTGCGCCGCGACCCGACTCATCGCGAGGTGGCTGCGTACTCCGTTCTCGTGCCGCAGCGAGATGAACGCGTCGTCTTCGCTACCGAGGCCCTCGCGCACCGCGCGCAGCTCGGCGACCTCGAGCGTCGCGGGGCCGAACAGCGTGAGGGCCTGGTCGATGAGGTGGCTGCCGAGGTCGAAGAGGATGCCGCCGCCCTGCGCCGGGCTGATCTGACCCTGCCACTGGTCGCGCTTCGGAGCCCCGAAGCGCTCGAAGGTCGACTCGAAGCGGTGCACGGTGCCGAGAGCGCC
>JBBQKE010000208.1:0-3947 GCA_038326585.1 Actinomycetales bacterium
GGCATGAGCTCTTGCAGCTTGAGGAAGGTGATGACCGATCCCGAGAACGAGATCGAGCCGATGAGCAGCGTGAACGCCACAGCGATGAACGCGCCGATCGTCGTGCTGTGCTGCAGTTCGAGCAACGCAACGAGCGCCGCGGCCCCACCGCCCACGCCGTTGAAGAGCGCGACGAGCTGCGGCATCTGGGTCATCTTGACCAGTCGCGATGCGGGCACCGCGATGATCGTGCCGACGGCGATGACCCCGAGAATCAGCGCGAGGTTGTCGAGCTCTGTCGAGAGAAACACCACCACCATGGCGAGCAGGGCGCCGAACGCACCGATGAGGTTGCCGCGCCGAGCGGTCTTCGGCGAGCCGAGACCCTTGAGGGCAAGAATGAAGCAGACAGCCGCGACCAAGTAGAGCAGCGCGGTCAGCTCGGGGCTGAGCACCATCACTTCGCGGCCTCCTCACGCACGGGCGCCTTCGGTTTGCTGCCGAACATCGTCAGCATGCGGTCGGTCACGACGAAGCCGCCTACCAGGTTGATCGTGGCCATGAGCACCGCGACGAGGGCAACAACGAGCACGAGCGTGCTCTCGGCCTGCCCGGCGACGATGACCGCGCCGACCAGAATGATGCCGTGGATGGCGTTGGCCCCCGACATGAGCGGAGTGTGCAGCGTGCTCGAGACTTTCGAGACGACCTCGAAGCCGATGAACACTGACAGCACGAAGAAGGTCAGCAGCGTGATGGCGTCCATCAGTTCGTGCCCTTTCGGTCAGCGAGGGCTGAGGCGGTGGGCTCGTGCCGCACCTCTCCCCCATGGGTCAGACACGACGATGCGACAACCTCGTCGTCGAAGTCGGGGGTCAACGCGCCCTCGACGGTCATGAGCGCGATGAAGTTCGCGATGTTCTGAGCGAGCAGCCGCGAGGCGTCAGCGGGCATTGACGACGGAGCATCCTTCATGCCGACGATCGTGACGGTGCCGCCCGCCACTGCCACTGCCGTGTCGACACCCGCAACCGCACCCTCGACGTTGCCGCCGGTCTCGGCGGCCAGGTCGACGATGACAGAGCCGGGGCGCATGCCCTGCACCATCTCGGCGGTCACCAGCCGCGGGGCGGGGCGACCGGGAATCGCCGCGGTCGTGATGATGAGATCAGCGTCGGCAATGTGCGGGGCGAGCAATTGCCGCTGGCGATCGGCGCGGTCGGCGGCGAGCTCTTTGGCGTAACCGCCCGCCGCATCAGCGTCGGCGTCGAGCTCGAGGTGAATGAACGTGCCGCCCATCGATCGCACCTCGTCGGCCGAGGCCGCGCGCACGTCGTAGGCCGAGACTTTGGCTCCCAGCCGCTTGGCGGTCGCGATGGCTTGCAGACCAGCAACACCCGCGCCGAGCACGAGCGCCCTCGCGGGGGGAATGGTTCCGGCTGCCGTCATGTAGAGCGGCAAGAAGCGGTCGAAGCGCATCGCGGCCTCGAGCACGCAACGGTAGCCGGCGATGAGCGACTGCGAGGTCAGAGCATCCATCGACTGCGCGCGGGAGATGCGCGGAATCAGTTCGAGCGAGAACGCCGTCACGCCGCGCTCGGCGAGGGCAGCGACGGCGTCGAGCTCACTGGCCGGCGACGCGAAGCCGATCGTGATCGCACCCTTCGGAAGCTTCGCGATCGTCGCCGCATCGAGGGGGCGAACGTGGGCGAGCACGTCTACCTTGTCGAGCGGGATGCTCGCGACGAGTGTCGCCCCGGCCTCGGCATAGGCGGCATCGGCGTGTCCGGCCGCGACCCCCGCACCCTTCTCGATGGCCACCGCGTAGCCCGCGGCGATGTAGTGGCTGACCGTCGCGGGAGTCGCGGCAACGCGCAATTCTCCGTCGATCGGTTCGCGCCGGATGGCGATCTGCATAGCGGGCTCCCTCAGGTCATCGGCGACCAGGGGAACACTATCCCGCGCGGGCCGAGCGAGCGCCTCGATGACGCCCGTGATTCGTGAAAGATGTGCGGTTCTTCAGCCTGCGGAAGGTAGCTGGCTCAGGCGAGGATCGACACCGGGTTCTCGATGCGGGCGGTGAAGGCGGCGAGCCAGCGCGCGGCGAGCGCGCCATCCATCACACGGTGATCGGCCGAGAGCGTCACGGTCATGACCGTGCCGACCTCGAGTGCACCGTCGACCACGACGGGGGTCTGGCGCGCGGCGCCCACCGCGAGAATTCCCGCCTGTGGCGGGTTGATGATCGCGCTGAACGACTGCGTGCCGAACATGCCCAGGTTCGAGACGGCGAAGCTGCCGCCCTCGATCTCGTGCTGCTTGAGCTTGCCCTCGCGTGCACGAGTGGCGAGATCGATGATCGCGGCCGAGAGGGCCGTGACCGTGAGCGACTCGACGCCGCGCACGACGGGCGTCACGAGTCCGTCGTCGAGCGACACAGCAATCGCGATATCAGCGGTGCGGTGCCGCAATCGACCCTCGTCGCTCCAGGTCGTGTTGGCCTCGGGCACGTCGGCGAATGCCGCAGCAACAGCCTTGACCACCAGGTCGTTGACCGAGATCTTCACGCCGTCGATGGCGTTGATCTCGCGCCTCAGTTCGAGCAGACGATCGACTCGGCAGTCGGCAGTCAGGTAGAAGTGCGGCACCGTCGTCTTGCTCTCGACGAGCCGGCGGGCGATGGTCGTGCGCATGCGGCTGTGCGGAATCAGCTCGGGCTCGGGCACAGCGCTCGGCGCGCTCGCAGCAGGAGCGGCGCTGGCCGCCGGTGCAGGTGCAGGTGCAGGTGCAGACGAGGATGCTGCGGGCGCCCCGGCCACGAGGGCCTCGACATCGCGCCGCACGATGCGCCCGTCGGGGCCGCTGCCGGTGACCGACGCAAGATCGAAGGCGTGCTCGCGAGCGAGTCGCCGCACGAGCGGGCTGATGAACCGGCGTGCTCCGGGGTGCGCCTCGCTCTCCGGAGCGACCGTGGTCGGCTCAGAGGCAGTGGGGGCCGGGGTCGCCGCCGCGGGTGCGGCTGGCTCGGCGGGCGCGGGTTCAGCGGCAGACGAGTCTGCCGTGGGGGAGGCAGGGGCCACCTCCCCCGCCTCCCCTACGATCGCGATGGGGGCGCCGACGTCGACGTTGTCGCCCTCCTTGATGAGAAGCTCGAGCACGGTTCCCGCCGTCTCAGCGGTGTACTCGACGACAGCCTTCTCGGTTTCGATCTCGGCGAAGGGCTGGCCGACCGCGATGGCGTCGCCCGGGGCGACGAGCCACTTCTGCACGGCCGCCTCGGTCACGTTCGCCAGCACCTCGGGCATGCGGATGGTGGTGGCCATCAGGCGGCCCCTCCCGCATTGCGCCGCACGGTCTCGAGGCCAGCGATGACCTCTTCGGTGCGTGCGATTGCGGCCCGCTCGAGCACGCGTGAGATCGACGGAGACGACTCAGTGCCGGTGACGCGCTGCACGGGCTGGTCGAGCCAGTCGAAGAACCGGCGCTGAATCTCGTCGGCGAGCCATCCGCCGTACGAGGTGCCGAGGGCTCCCTGCTCGACGATGATGACCGCGTTCGTCTTCTTCACGCTGGCCTCGATGGTCGCCCAGTCGATCGACGCCCGGTCGAGCCAGCGCAGGTCGATGAGCTCAGCATCCACCCCCGTCTGCTCGATGGCTTCGGCGCAGTGCCGCACCATCGAGAGATAGCTGATGACGGTCATCTCGGCGCCTTCGCGCCGCACCGCGGCGGTGCCGGGCGGAATGATGTAGTCGAGGTCGCCCGCGATGACTTCGTCTTTCTCGCCATAGAGGTCGACGTGCTCGATGACGAGCACCGGGTCTTGCAGTGCGAGGGCGGCGTTCATGAGTCCGACATAGTCGGCTGCGGTCGAGGGGGCGACGATGCGCCAGCCCGGGCTGGTCGCGAAAATGCCAGCCGGGTCCATGAGGTGCTGCGAGCCGTAGCCCGAGCCCATCGCGACCTTC
>JBBQKE010000209.1:0-3944 GCA_038326585.1 Actinomycetales bacterium
CCGGGCCAGAGCCGATGATGATGACGTGTCGCATGGTTCTCCTCGCAAAAGCCTGACGCCGGCCGAATGACCCCGACACCACCTCAACTCAGCATAGGGCGCGGGTATTCCAGACCGTCGGGCGTTCACCTGGTGCTCAGCGTGCGAAACGCGACCGCACGAGAGCGAGAGCCCACGTCGCGTCGGGCACCCGCAGGGCAAGCAGGCTCGCCCCGTAGACGACGGTCATGGGTATACCGATGATCAGGATGCTGGCGATCGCGCCTCCGACAGAGTCACGCGCGAGCCCGGTGTCGGCGAAGCTTCCGAGCGGCCAGGCGATCGCCAGGCCCACCACCAGCGCGAGGGCACCGGCGACCAAGAACTGCGCCATTCGTCGCGCGATGAGACGCGGCTGCAGAGAGCCGAGGCGACCCCGCAACGCGAAGCCCCCCAGGATCATCTGGAAGAACGCGGCGGCCGAGGTGACGAGAGCCATGCCGGGAACAATCCACGCGGTGGGCAGCAGGCTGCAGAGTAGCGCGCCGATGATGAAGAACAGTGTGTGGGCCACCTGCAACCAGAACGCCGTACGGGTGTCGTCGAGTGCGTAGAACACGCGCTGCATCACGAAGTAGACACTGAACGGCACGAGGCCCACCACGAAGGCGATGAGCACACTGGCGATCGCATCAACGGCCGCCGCATCGAAGACTCGTCCGAACGGCACCGCGACGGCCATGAGTCCGATAGCGGCCAGAGTCATGAACAGGCCGGTGATGCGGATCGATTTGATGGTGTCGTCGCGCACCGAGTCACGATCGCCGGCGCTCGCGTGCGCACTCATGCGGGTCAGATAGGCGGTGACGAGCGAGACGACGATCACTGAGTGCGGCAGCATGAAGACCAGCCACGCGGTTCTCATGACCATGAGCGAGGGGTCATCCTCGGTCGCGGCGAGTGTGGCAACCCGCGTCTGCACGATGCCGCCGAGTTGCATCACGACGATCATCGCGAAGACCCATCCGGCGGCCCGCCCGGTCGCACCGAGACCCGATCCTCGCCAGTGAAAATCGGGTCGGTAGCGCACGCCCGCACGCCGCCAGAAGAGCACGAGGACGAACGCTTGCAGGGCAATTCCTGCGGTCGCCGAACCGCCGAGCACGGCGATCATGCCGGGCGTCCACTGGGTCGCGTCTGAGAGATCGACGTCGAACAGCAAGCCGAAGACGACCAAGCCGGTGATCATGACCAGATTGTTGAGCGCCGGAGCCCAGGTGAACGGGCCGAACACCTTCCGCGCGTTCAGCACCTCACCGAACAAGGTATACAGCGCATAGAACAGCACCTGGGGCAGGCACCAGTAGGCGAAGGCAACGGCCAGCGAAATCTCGTCCGGCGTGAACCCTCGCACGCCACCCGCATCGGCAGACGACGCATAGAGGTTGACCAGCAGCGGAGCAGCGAGGGTGGCGACGAGACCTGCGATCACGAACACGACGATGCCGAGCGTGACGAGTCGGTTGATGAAGCGCTGCCCACCGTCGTCTTCTTCGACGCTCGCTCGCACGATGCGCGGAACGAGGATCGCGCTGAGCACCCCACCGGCCACGATCGCGTAGATGCTGTTCGGAAGCTGATTGGCCAGAGCGAAGGTGTTCGCGCCCGATCCGAGAGCGCCGATCGTCTGCGTCAGCAGCACCGCACTGACGAAGCCCAGCAGGCGCGAAACGATCGTGCCCGAAGCGAGCATCATGCTCGCTCGGCCGATGCCTCCTCCATCAGAGGTCGAGGGTGCGCTCACACCGGATCCTTCCTGGCGACGTCGGGCCGGTCTGTCTGCGCAGCACTGTCGGCCGAGCGTCGGCGGCGCTTGCGCAGGTCGCGCACAATCCCCACGATGAACAACACGGCCACGGCGGCCGCGACGATGATCGTGCCCGCGGTCTCCCACCCGGCCTGCAGGCTCAGCGAGACGCGGGTGGGGTCTGAGAGCACGCGGCCCTGCGCATCCCGCACCGTCACCGTGATGTCGACGTCGCCGTTCGTGAGCGACTCGACCGGCACGAGGGCACGCGCTTGAGACTGAGGCTCGACGACCGCCTCGACCGCAGGGTCGAGCACCCTCAACTGGGCAGTATCGGGATCGACGCGCACGAAGACCCGCACGGCGACATCGAGATCGTTCTGCACGGTGACCGGCAGAGTTGCGCGGTCAGTCAGCAAGAGAATCGCACTGCTTTCGACGACCTGCACGGATGCTCGCAACGCTTCAGATTCCGAGACGAACCCGCGCAGCGCCTCGACCGAGCTGTCGCCCCATCCGAGCGAGAGGGCCCCGAGCAGTTCGAGCCGCCGCACATCGGTGATGAGTGCCGGCGGGAGAGCGATGTCGGCGAATTGCCGATCTGCTGACTCAGCTTCGAGCGCGGCAGTCACCGCCGCTTCTCGTGCCTCATCGAGTGCGAGGTCACGCACGACGGCGTCGGAGGCCGGGCGCGCGATCGCCGCCGACGTCGTCGCGGCGGTCGACCAGGGCAGCGCGATCGTCTGAGCGAGGGTGTCGAGCAGGCGATCGTTCGACCGAGGAGCTTCGCGATCGAGCGTGATGAGTGCAGGCGATCCCGGATTCTGTGCGGCTGCCGCGGCAATCAAGGCCGAAACGCGGGCGATAGCGCGGTCGAACTGCTGTTGCGACGCAGCGCTCGCGGCAGCCTGCGCGGCCTCGGCGAGTGCCTCATCGACGCGGAGCAGCACGGTATCGCCGTGACGTTGCACCGCGGCACTGCTCTCGAGCGCCGATGACGGTGTCACGATCACGCGGGTGCCCTCTGCGGTGACGGCGTCGACCGCATCGGCGCTGAAGCCCGAGCGTTCGGGCCAGATCACTGCGTCGATGGTGGGCAGGAGATCGAGCAGATCGGCGATCGACTGCGTTGCCGCGACAGCCTCGACGTCATCGGGACCCTCGCTCGAGTCATTGCTCGGTGACGGCGTTGCCACAGGGTCGCCGCCGACCGCTTCTGTGACCAGGCGCCCCGTGCCCTCGGGTTGTGGCAGGGTCACTCCGTTCGCGGCGATGCTGGCCATGGGATCGGCGTCGGCCCACGGCAACAAGAAACTCTCGTTCGGTACTGATCGAAGACGATCGAGAAAGTCGAGAGCGCTCGCCGGGGTTTCGTCACCGAGT
This sequence comes from Actinomycetales bacterium, assembly GCA_038326585.1. Taxonomy (GTDB): domain Bacteria; phylum Actinomycetota; class Actinomycetes; order Actinomycetales; family Microbacteriaceae; genus Microcella. The sequence continues at coordinate 3,170 of JBBQKE010000209.1, forward strand.
GCGGTGATGGAGGCGATCACTCGAGGGTCAATCGCCAGCAGCACCGCCCGACCCGCGCTCGCGGCGAGAGTGCGGGTCAGCGCTCCCGACTCTGCCGTCACGGCAGCCAGAGTTTCGGCAGACAGCAGCCCGGCAGGCTCGCCCGGTGTCGTCAGCGGTTGCACGAAAGTAGTCGCCGCTACCGGGGGCGTCGTGTCACCGGGCGCCCACACGACTGCCGTGCGGTCGAAGGCTCGCCAATTCTGTCCGTCGGCCACCGCGACCTCAACGAGGCGGGCTACAAAAGACACTCCCCACAGCGGGCTGGTCGCCGGAACAGTGAGGTCGAGCACGGCACTGTCACCCGGCCCGAGCGCACCGACCGAGGCGCGCGTCGCGATCACCCGGTCGTCGAGCAACGGGCTGTTCTGCTCGGTCTCGACAGCGAACCAGGTGGAGAGTTCATCGGCCGCGACCACCCGCGCGCCGTCGAGTCGCAACTCCACGCGGAGCGGCCCGGTAGCCCGCGCTCCCTTGTTCGAAAGGGTCACGCGCACCGAGAGCGCCTGGCCGTCGATCACCGCACCACTCGCGCTCGGAGCAGCCTGCAGTTCGAGCGCGGGGGTATCGGTCACCATTGTCGCGGCGCTCGGAGAGCTCGGCAGAGCCATCATCGGAAGAGCGGCGGTGAGGGCGATCGCGAGGGCCAGCAACCGGCGGAGGGGGGCGCGGCGACCCCCTCGTTCCCGCGCGGCCGACATGGGGGAAGTCTAGACTCTTGGTCACTATGCAGAGC
>JBBQKE010000210.1:0-3939 GCA_038326585.1 Actinomycetales bacterium
GCCTTCTCGCCATCGCCGGAACCACCCGAGACCTCTTGCAGCTTGGCCGCGATGTCGACACCCTCGACCGAGCCGGCCGCGAGAGCGGCGAGCGCGAGCACGATGACGGCGTCGTACGACTCGGCCGCGTAGCTGAACTCCGTGAGGTTGGGGTCAACCTCGAGCAGGCGCTCCTGGAAGTTGCCCAGCGACGCGATGTCGAGACCCGGGAGGGTGCCCTTGGCGCCCTCGATCAGGCCCGCCTCGAAGTCAGCGCTGTAGTCGGCGAGGTTGCCATCGACGAAGTAGAGCTGGCTTCCGGGGTAGCCCGCGCCCACGAGGGCGGGGACGACGACCTTGGCCTGGTCGAACGTGATGACGGCGATCGCGTCAGGAGCCGACGCGGTCAGCGCGGAGACCTGAGCGTCGAAGCTCGTGTCACCCTCGTTGAAGAGCTCTTCAGCGACAACTTCACCACCGGCTGCCTCGAACGTCGCCGCGAGCGCGCCGGCGAGGCCGGTGCCGTAGGCGTCGTTCAGCACGAGCATGCCGAGCGTTGCGGCACCCTCTTCAGCGATCAGGTTGCCGAGCACCTCGCCCTGCAGCAGGTCGCTGGGGGCGTTGCGCCAGTAGAGGCCGTTGTCGTCGTAGTTCGTGAAGTCGGGCGAGGTGTTCGCCGGCGAGAACTGCACGACGCCCGCACCGGTGATCTGGTCGATCACGGTGAACGAGACGCCCGACGATGCTGCGCCGACGATGGCCGAGACATCCTGCGAGAGGAGGTCGGTCACCGAGACGGTGGCGGTGTCGGTCGTGGTGTCACCCGAGTCGCGGTAGATGGCCTCAACCGTGATGCCGAGGTCGGCTTCGTTGATCTCTTGCACAGCAAGCGCAACGCCTGCTTCCTCGGGCGGGCCGAGGAACGCCAGCGCGCCACTCTGCGGGAGGATGGTGCCGATCTTGAGAGTGAGTGCCTCGGTGGGGCCGGCCGGTGCTTCGGGCTCTGTCGCCGTTGCGCAGCCACTCAGAACGAGTGCACTGGCTCCTACGATGGCGATGCCACCGAAGAAGGACGAGAGAGAACGAGAGCGGCGGCCTGAGCCGGAAGTGAATACGCTCATGTTGCTCCTTGCGTTGAAAAGGTGTTCAGGAAGAGGCCGCGCAGAAGCACGGCCGTCTTGCCACCGTACGGTGCTCAGTGTTCATCCACAACTCATTCGGATTACATCCCTGTAACACCCGAAATTGCGCGATGCTCGCGAAAGAGACGACGATTTCCGTATTCGAGCCCCGGTCTGCACGACGGATTCCGTCGCCCCGCCCCGAGCGCCTAGTCCGCGAGCGACACGGCACCCTCTCGTTGAGGTCGGTTCGATGCGTCATAGCGGAACAGGTTGAGCGAGGCCGACACGACGTCTCCCGCCTCGTCGAGCACCAGCGAGCCTGACAACCCGTCGTAGTCGATCAGACGCTGGTTGTCGAGCACGTCGAGGCACTCCCCCACGCTGGTGCAGACCACGTCTCCGCTCAGGGCGGTAGCGAACTCGCGCAGAATCGAGGGGCCACCATCGTCACCGGCGATCGCCGCCGCGAGCGCCGACAGCACCACGGCGTCGTAGGTCTCGGGAGCGAATCGCTGGGTGCGCAATCGGGGGTCAGATTGCAGAAGCCGTGCGACGAACGCCTCATCGACCTCCGCGCCCGCGCGAACACCCGTGGCGCCCTCGATGGCTCCGTCGTCGAGCGACGACGAGTAGTCGATCACTGACGCCGACGTGAACCAGAACTGATCGCCTCGCAGACCACGCTGCAGCAACGAGGTGACGAGCTCGGTCACCTTGGCGCTCGAAAGCCCGGTCGTGGCCACAACGACCACGTCCGGAGCGCTTGCGGCAAGGCTGAACGAGAGACGAGAGCCGCTCGTCGCCGCATCGGCTCGCTCGACGGCGGTGATCGCGGTCGAGGTCTCGGCAACCGCTGCGCGGGCCAGGTCGACGACGGCTTGGCCCTGAGCATCCGTCCCCGCCACGAGCGCAACGGTGTCGGCCCCCTCGGCGAAGAGGGTCTGCATGAGCGCGACCACTTCACGATCGACAGCGGGCACGGTGCGCAGCAACGCATCAGTCGGCGCGACCGACCCGGCTGTCGGGCTCGAGGCGGCTGTCGCGATGACGGCGACACCTGCCTCGGTGGCCAGGGGCAAGAGTCGCTTAAGCAGCACCGGCGACGACGGGCCGATCACGACGTCGACGCCGCGCGCGACAAGCTCGGCGAAACCCGACTCGAGCCGCTGCTCACCGACAGATCCGGCATCGCGATAGTAGGCCTCAACGGGGGCTCCGAGCACGCCGCCTGCTGCGTTGATATCTCGCACCGCCGTCTCCATGGCCGCGATCATGCCGGGGCTGGTGCCCGACACATCGCCGTCCATCGTCAGCAAGGCACCGATGCGGAGCACACCGTCACCGGTCGGCCCGATCATCGCAGTATCGGTCGCGGTCGGCGTCGGGGTGGGCAGGGGCCGCGGCTCGGCACACCCAGCAACCGCGAGAAGCAGCGCAGCAGCAAGTGTCGACGCGACAGCGATCCTCATCATGGCGGCACTTCCTCTAGAGTCCAGCGGACATCGGGCACACTATCCCCTCGGGAATAGGCTGGGGCCGTGCCCGCGCCGTCATCACTGCAACTGACTGCAGAGTATTCAGCTTTGACCGTAGATGCCGCTGCAGCGTTGATCACCCGCACCTACGAAATCGACATCGACGGCATCGAGCGTCTGGCCACAGAGCGCGATGACTCGTTCTGCCTGCACACCGCGAACGGTCGGCTGATCGCCAAGTTCGCGCATCCACTCGACGAGTGGTCAGTGCTTCACGACCAGGTGCGCGTTCTGCAGGGCCTTGCCCGCATTGCCCCTGAGCTGCCCGTGCAGCGAGTGGTGCCCTCTCGAGACGCTGAGTCTCTCGTGCGTGTGAAGGATGAATCCGGTACACCTCGACTGCTGCGGGTGCTCTCCTATCTTGAGGGCGAGCTGCTCGGCGCGACTGCCAGGCCGCTCGATGCGATAACGCTGCTCGGAAGCCTGCACGCCCGGCTCGGTCGCGCGATCGCAGCGATCGGCGACGACGCGCATCCCCCGCTCGTCGGGGCGTCCACCCCCTGGAATCTGCTGAATCTCGACGAGTGCGCACCGCACGTCGACACCATCGGCGACCCCGCGCTTCGCGACGAGGTGGCGACGACGATCAACCGGGCGACGCCCCAGGTGCTGCCCGGTCTTCGCGCCCTGTCGACGGTGCTCGCGCACAACGACCTGCACGGCGACAACGTTCTCGTTCGCACCGAGCCGTTCGCGGTGACGGGCGTGCTCGACTTCGGCGACATGTGCCGAACTCCCCGAGTTGCCGACCTCGCCGTGGCCGCCTCCTACGCGCGCGGACGCGTGACTGCAGACGCCGGTCCGTGGGATGCAGCCCGCGCCTACGTGAGCGGCTACGAGGCCGAACAGCCTCTCACCGACGCCGAGCACGCCCTGCTGCCCGAGCTCGTGCTGCTGCGCTTGGCTCAGCGCGGCATCCTGAACTCGGCCATCGCCGCCGCGAACCCCACCGCCGCGGGCTACGCGAGCCGCAACCTGAGCGCGATCACCCGCGATCTGCGCGAACTGGGCGCGAGCATCCCGAGCACGATCGGAGAAGCGAGATGATCGGTCCGGCCACGTACTTTCGACCGGAGCACCGGGCCGCCCTCGACAATCGCACGCGCGTGCTCATCGACCGTCGCGATGCCGTGCTGTCACCCGGTTACCGGCTCTTCTACGATCACCCGCTCGAGTTCGTGCGCGGCGCTGGCACCAAGCTCTACACGCGCGACGGCGACGAGTACCTCGATGTGTACAACAACGTGCCCTCGGTCGGGCACGCGCACCCGCGGGTGACGGCCGCGATCGCCGAGCAGTCC
>JBBQKE010000211.1:0-3918 GCA_038326585.1 Actinomycetales bacterium
GTGCGCGCCGCGAGGTCGGCGATCTCGCGTGCCAGATCGGCGATATTCAGGTCGCCCGCGTTGCGAATGACCGGAGTCAGCAAACCGCGCTCGGTGTCGACGGCGATCGACAGGTTCTCGGTCTCCGGGTACACGATCGAATCGTCCTCGACCGTGGAGTTGATGATCGGGAATGCGCGCAGCGCCTCTGTCGTCGCCTTGGCGAAGAACGGCAGGAACGACAGCTTGGTGCCCGTCGCCTTCTCGAAGTCAGCCTTCACCGCGGTGCGGAGGGCAGCGACGCGCGTGACATCGATCTCGACCACCGTGGTGAGTTGAGCGGTCGACTGCATCGAGATCACGGCGCGCTCGGCGATGACCTTGCGAAGTCGAGACATGGCCACAGTCGTGCCGCGCAAGGGCGAGGTCTCGAGTTCGGCGCGCGGAGCGGCAGCAGCGGCCGTCGACGAGCCCGAGCTGCTGGACGCCGCGAGCACGTCCTGCTTGCGGATGCGCCCTCCGACGCCCGTGCCGGTCACCGACGCCAGGTCGACACCCTGTTCGTGCGCGAGCTTGCGCACCAGGGGAGTGATGTAGCCGGAGGCAGTTGCTGACTCGACCGGGGCCGCGGCAGGCGCAGGGGCGGCAGCAGGGGTCGGCGCGGCAACAGGGGCCGGCGGGGCTACAGGAGCCGCAGCCGGGGTCTCGGCAGCGGCAGGTGCAGCCGGAGTCGTCTCGGCTGCCGGAGCGGGTGCCGCTGGTGCTGCCGCGGGTGCCGGAGCGGCCTGTTCTGCTGCGGGTGCCTGCGGGGCAGCGGGTGCGGCCTCGGCGGGGGCAGCTTCGGGAGCAGCCTGCGCGGGCGCGGCTTCTGCCGGTGCCGGGGCGGGCTCGGCGGGTGCCGCTGCGGGTGCCTGCGGGGCAGCGGGCGCGGCCTCGGCGGGCGCGGCCTCAGCAGGAGCTGCTTCGGCGGCAGGTGCCGCGGCGGGAGCATCCGAGCCCTCGCCAGTGCCAATGCGCACGAGCGGCGTGCCGACCTCGACGGTCTCGTCTTCGGCCACGAGGATCTCTTCGACCACACCGGCGATCGGCGAAGGGATCTCGGTGTCGACCTTGTCGGTCGACACTTCGAGCAAGGGCTCGTCGACCTCGACGCGGTCGCCCACATTCTTCAGCCATCGGGTGACCGTGCCCTCGGTGACGCTCTCACCGAGCGCCGGGAGGTTGACGGATTCGCTCATCAGTAGTGCTCCTTTTGAAACCTGTGGTGGATCTTCAGCCTAGTTGTGCAACCGGGGTCACATCGCGTGCAGAGGTTTGCCGGCCAGAGCGAGGAACGCTTCGCCGAGAGCCTCGTTCTGGGTGGGGTGCGCGTGCAAGAGCGGGGCCACGTCTTCAGGATGGGCATCCCAGTTGACGGCCAGCTGTGCCTCGCCGATCAGTTCGCCGACGCGGGCACCGATCATGTGCACTCCGACGACGGGGCCGTCGACGACGCGCACGACCTTGATCGACCCGGCTGTCTCGAGAATGTGGCTCTTGCCGTTGCCCGCGAGGTTGTACTCATAGCTCGCGACGGCGGCGTCGCCGTACTGCTCTTTCGCCTTGGCCTCGCTGAGCCCCACCGAGGCGACCTCGGGCTCGCTGTAGGTGACCTTGGGAATGTTGACGTCGTTGATGACGACCGGGTTCAGGCCGGCGATCTCCTCGGCAACGAAGATGCCGTGCTGGAATCCGCGGTGCGCCAACTGCAGGCCCGGAACGATGTCGCCGACGGCGTAGAGGCCCGGGATGTTCGTCTCAAGCCGCTCGTTGGTGAGCACGAACCCGCGGTCCATCGTGACGCCGACCTCTTCGTAGCCGAGCCCCGCGGTCGACGGGCCACGCCCGACGGCGACTAGGAGCAGGTCGGCCTCGATCGTCGCGCCGTTTTCGAGAGTGACGACGACGCCCTGGTCGTTCTGGGTGACGCTCTGAAAGCGCACGCCGAGCGTGAATTCGATGCCGCGCTTGCGGTAGGCACGCTCGAACTGCTTCGAGATCGACTCTTCCTCCATCGGCACCAGGTGGGGGAGCGCCTCGATGATGTGCACCTCGGCGCCGAACGAGCGCCAGACGCTCGAGAACTCGACGCCGATGACGCCGCCGCCGAGCACCGCGACCTTCTTCGGCACGAAGTCGAGCTGCAGTGCCTGCTCTGACGTGATGACGCGGCCGCCGATCTCGAGCCCCGGGAGCGTTCGTGAGTATGAGCCGGTCGCGAGCACGACATTCTTGCCCGTGATGGTGCTGTCGCCGACCTGCACAGTCGTCGGGGAGGTCAAGCGACCTTCGCCCTCGATCGTCGTGATGCCGCGAGCCTTGATGAGGCCCTGCAGGCCCTTGTACTTGCTCGCAACGATGCCGTCGCGGTACTGGTTGACGGCCGGAACGTCGACACCCTCGAGCGTGGCCCTGACGCCGAACTTGTCCGAGTCGCGAGCGGCATCGGCGACCTCTGCGGCGTGCAGCAGAGCCTTGGTGGGAATGCAGCCCACGTGCAGGCATGTGCCGCCGACTTTCGACTTCTCGATGAGTCCGACGCTCATTCCGAGCTGGCTAGCACGCAGCGCCGCGGCGTAGCCGCCGCTTCCCGCTCCAAGAATCACAAGGTCAAAAGTCTGGTCTGACACCGGCAGAGGCTCCTTCATCCGTCAAGGATCGTCATGCGGGGCCCGAGCTCGAGGTGGCGGGCCGACCCCCTATGCGGCACGACTATCCCGTGCCCGCAATCGAGCCTACTCCTTCGTTGCGTAGGCCTCCGCGAGCCGGACGAGCAGGCGCACCATCACGCCCGACGCACCTTTCGGGGTGAATCCATAGGGTCCGGTCGCGTTATTGGCCGGCCCAGCGATGTCGAGATGAGCCCATGGGATGCGCGGCGCATCGTCGCCATCACCGCGACGGCCGACGAATTCTCGCAAGAAGACCCCCGCGAGCAGCATGCCCGCTGCCGTGTTGCCAGGCTTGGCGTTGGCGATGTCGGCGACGTCGCTCTTGAGCAGCGGCCGAAGCTCTGCGGGCAGGGGCATCGGCCACACGAGCTCACCGGTGTCGTCGGCGGCGGCGCGCACGCGACCGATCACCTCGTCGTCGCCCATGACGCCTGCGTAACGCTCGCCCAGAGCGACGCGCGCCGCGCCGGTCAGGGTGGCGACGTCGATGATCGCGTCAGGGTTCTCCTCGCTGGCGGCGACGAGCCCATCGGCCATGACCAGCCGCCCCTCGGCGTCGGTGTTGAGCACCTCGACCGTGATCCCTCCACGAATCGTGATGACGTCGTTGGGTCGAAGAGCGTTACCCGACGGCATGTTCTCTGCGAGGCAGAGCCAGCCGGTGATGCGTGTCTGCACGCCGAGACGCGCGGCGGCGATGGTCGCCGCGAGCACCGTGGCCGCGCCCGTCATGTCGTACTTCATGCCGACCATGCCGGCGGCAGGCTTCAGCGAGAGCCCGCCCGAGTCGAACGTGATGCCCTTGCCGACGAGAGCGAGGTGCGGGCCCGCTGACTCGGGGCGGTAGCGGAGCGCCACCATTCGGGGGGCCCGCGCGGAGCCCTGACCGACACCGAGAATGCCGCCGAATCCGCCGGCCTCCAGTTCGTCTGCGCCCCAGACCTCCACGTCGATCGGCAGGCCACCGATCGCCGCGCGAGCGCGATCGACAAACGATTCGGGGTACAGCTGGTTGGGCGGAGTCGTCACCAGGTCGCGAACGAGGGCAACGGCGTGCGAGGTTGCCTCGGCGACCTCGCACGCGCCCGCGGCGCCGTCCACCGAGGTCACGACCGTGATCGATGTCGTACTGGTCGCCGGTGCACCTGACCCGCCCTCGGGCACGTACCGGTATCCGCCGAGGGCAGCACCTTCGCACACGGACTGCACGTCGGCAGCCGTCGTTGTT
>JBBQKE010000212.1:0-3914 GCA_038326585.1 Actinomycetales bacterium
CGACGGCGTCGTGCTGCTCGTCGACGCGAGCGAGGGCCCGCTGCCGCAGACCCGGTTCGTGCTGCGCAAGGCGCTCGCGGCGAAGCTGCCGGTCATCCTGCTGGTCAACAAGACCGACCGACCGGATGCCCGCATCGAGGCCGTCGAAGAAGAGACCCACGATCTGCTGCTCGGGTTGGCGAGCGACCTGCAAGACGAGGTTCCCGACCTCGATGTCGACGCGATTCTCGACCTGCCGGTCATCTATGCCTCGGGGCGCGCGGGTGCGGCCAGCCGCAATCGGCCCTCCGACGGCAGCCTTCCCGACAACGGCGACCTCGAGCCGCTGTTCGAGGCGATTCTGCAGCACATCCCGGCCCCGAGCTACGACGATGAGCACCCCTTGCGGGCGCACGTCACGAACCTCGACGCGAGTCCGTTCCTCGGCCGCATCGCCCTCCTGCGCATCTTCAACGGCACGATCAAGAAGGGCCAGCAGGTCGCCTGGGTGCGCCACGACGGCACGCACAGTTCGATGCGCATCACCGAGCTGCTGAAGACTCGCGCGCTCGAGCGGTATCCGGCCGAGTCGGCCATGGCCGGCGACATTGTGGCCATCGCGGGCATCGAAGAGATCACGATCGGCGAGACGATCGCCGACCTCGACGACATCCGCCCGTTGCCGGCGATCACGGTCGACGAGCCCGCGATCTCGATGACGATCGGCACGAACACCTCGCCGCTCGTCGGCAAGGTCAAGGGCCACAAGCTCACCGCGCGCATGGTGAAAGACCGCCTCGACCGCGAGCTCATCGGCAACGTGTCGATCCGCGTCGTCGACGTCGGGCGCCCTGACGCATGGGAGGTGCAGGGTCGCGGCGAGCTTGCTCTCGCGATCCTCGTCGAGAACATGCGCCGCGAGGGCTTCGAGTTGACGGTCGGAAAACCGCAGGTGGTGACGAAGACTGTGAACGGCAAGCTGCATGAGCCGTTCGAGAACCTCACGATCGATGCGCCCGAAGAGTACCTCGGTGCGATCACCCAGTTGCTCGCCGCCCGCCGTGGTCGCATGGAAGGCATGACCAACCACGGCACCGGTTGGGTGCGCATGGAGTTCATCGTGCCGAGCCGCGGACTCATCGGGTTCCGCACCGAATTCCTCACCACCACGCGCGGCACCGGCATCGCCAACGCGATCGCCCACGGTTACGAGCCCTGGGCCGGGTCTATCGTGTCGCGCACCAACGGCTCGATCGTCGCCGACCGCACGGGTGTCGTCACGAGTAACGCGATGATGACGCTGCAGGAGCGCATGACGTTCTTCGTCAAGCCGACCGAAGAGGTCTACGAAGGAATGGTGGTCGGCGAGAACTCGCGCGCCGACGACATGGACGTCAACATCACGAAAGAGAAGAAGCTCAACAACATCCGGTCGTCGACGGCTGAAGAGCTCGAGCGTCTCACTCCGCCGCGGCAGCTCACCCTTGAAGAGTGCCTCGAGTTCGCTCGTGAGGACGAGTGCGTCGAGGTGACGCCTGAGGTGGTGCGCATCCGCAAGGTTGAGCTCGACCAAACCCTGCGTGCCCGCGCAACGTCGCGGCTGAAGAAGCAGAACGCCTGAGCAGTGCAGTTAGGCTGAATAGGTGAAGATCGCGCGATTCAGTACGGGTGACGACCCGCGGTTCGGCATCGTCGATGACGATGAACTGGTCGTGCTGTCGGGTGATCCGATGTTCCACGGGTACGAGACCACGGGCGAGCGCGTGCCGCTCGCTGACGCGCGCATTCTGGCGCCGGTCATCCCCCGCTCGAAGGTCGTCTGCATCGGCATGAATTACGCCGCGCACGTGCAGTCGATGCAGTACGACGGGCCGCAGAATCCGCTGATCTTCTTGAAGCCGAATACCGCCGTGATCGGGCCCGACGAACCGATCATCTTGCCACCGGTCGACGGGCGCATCACTCACGAGGGTGAGCTCGTCGTCGTGATCGGCGCCGTCGCGAAGCGGGTCAAGAAAGAAGACTGGCGCGATGTCGTGTTCGGCTACACGATCGGCAACGACGTGTCAGCGCGCGATGTCATGTTTGCCGACGGGCAGTGGGCCCGGGCCAAGGGCTATGACACCTTCGCTCCCATTGGTCCGTTCATCGAAACGGAGCTCGACCCCACCAACCTCGACATCGCGACCTTTGTCGACGGCGAACCCCGGCGCACGGGCAATACGCGCGACATGATCTACGGCGTGCCAGAGATCATCGAATTCGTGAGCGATGCGTGGACCCTGCTGCCGGGCGACATCATCATGACCGGCACGCCCGACGGCCTCGGCGGCTTCACCGATGGTCAGACCGTCACGATCACCATCGAAGGTCTCGGTACCTTGAGCAACCCTGCCAAGAACCGCGACGACCGCGTCGACGAATCGGCCTGAGCAGCCCTCGATGAGCACGATCACCGCCGAGTCTGTCGCCGCGGTGCAGCGGCGCACACGCACGGTGCTCATGCTCGGTCAGGTGCTCGCCGGACTCGGCATGGGTGCGACCCTCTCGATCGGCGCGATTCTCGCCGCCGACATCTCGGGATCCCCGGCCTTCAGCGGCATGGCGGCCACGATGGTGACGCTCGGCGCCGCGCTCGCCGCTATTCCGCTCGCCCGACTCGCTCGACGCGCTGGTCGTGCTCCGGCCTTGGCGACGGGGGCCCTGACAGCGGCGACGGGAGCCGTCACCGCCATGGTGGCGGCAGGCACCCAGAGCTTCGCCCTGCTGCTGGTCGGCATCGCCCTAATCGGGGCGGGTACCGCGGTCAACCTGCAATCGCGATTCGCGGCAGTTGACCTCGCGGCAGCGTCGACGCGAGGTCGCGACTTGTCGCTGGTCGTCTGGGCCACGACCGTCGGCGCTGTCTCAGGCCCGAACCTCATCGGGCCGGGCGAGACACTGGGCGCCTTCCTCGGTCTTCCCGATCTGAGTGGGCCGTTTCTGTTCACGGTGATCGCGCAGAGCCTCGCAGCCGTGCTGTACCTCATCGGGTTGCGACCCGACCCCTTGCACGTCGCCGCCGCGTGGCGTGCAGAACAAGAACGGGTCACGCGCGACGAGGCTGAGCGCAGCGGTGTGGCGCAGCCGACACCCGTGCCAGCGATCGAGGATCGGCCGGGCATCCGTCTCGCCATCATCTCGATCGCGCTCAGCCACGCCACGATGGTGTCGGTGATGGCGATGACCCCCGTGCACTTGACAGCCCACGGGGCAAGCCTCGTGATCGTCGGATTCACGATCAGCCTGCACATCGCCGGCATGTACGCACTGTCGCCAGTGTTCGGCATTCTCGCCGACCGAATCGGACGTCGAACGACGATCGCCGTGGGGCAGGGGATGCTCGGTGCGAGCCTGATGATGACCGGGTTCGGCGCCGAGAGCGAGGGTTGGGTCGTCGCCGGGCTCATCTTTCTCGGCCTGGGCTGGAGTGCGAGCACCGTCGCGGGTTCGGCGCTGCTGACGGAATCGGCCTTGCCTGATCGTCGGCCGATCGTGCAAGGACGCAGCGATCTCATCATGAGCGCCAGCGGTGCACTGGGCGGAGCACTGTCCGGCGTCGCGCTCGCGGTGATCGGCTATTCCGGGCTCTCCTTCGTGTCTGTGGCGCTGGTCACCGCGGTTGTTGTCGCCTTGGCCATGACACCTCGCGCGGCGAAATCGGCCGACAAGTAGAGCGCGCGAGCGATCAGAAGCGGGAGACGTTCGCCCCGCGAATAGGGGGTAGCCCTACCCCTCGGCTTATCGGCCAACCTCACCTAGAGTGAGGGGGCACCGAGGCAGGGGGTCTCGGAATATCGCATGCAGACGCGGGAATCGTCTCAGCGATAGCCACAGGTTCGGGGGGACCGTGAAAACGCACATCGTGCTTGCTGCTGTGCTGTCTGCGCTGCTCA
>JBBQKE010000213.1:0-3896 GCA_038326585.1 Actinomycetales bacterium
GCGTGACCCATGTGCAGGTCGCCGCTGGGGTACGGGAACATGTCGAGAATGTATTTGCGCGGCTTCGAGTCGCTCGGGTCATCGACCGTGAACGGCTGCAGCTCGTGCCACACCGGCGCCCAGCGCGCTTCGATGCGGGCAAAGTCGTAGGCGTTCTCGTCGATCGGCTCGGAAGTCGCGCCAGTGTGCTGCTCGTCAGTCACGCGGTGGTCTCGTTTCACATCGGTTCGGTGAGGTGCGGGTGTGGTGGCGGGGGCGGCGCGCAGCGCAGCGCAGCGCAGGCCCGAAGTTCTCAGATTACCGCGTGCTCGTGCGCGTCACTCGCCGTGAGCGCCCGCAGCAGAGCGGCGGCCTTGAGCCGCATCTCGGCGACCTCGGCACCCGGCTCACTGAGGGAGGTGATGCCGCCGCCGGCTCCGATGGTCGCGCGTGCGCCCTCGATCACGATGCTGCGGATCACCATGGCCAGATCAGCGGTGCCGTCGGCACCGAGGTAGCCGAAGGCTCCCGAGTAGATGCCGCGGGGGCCCGCCTCGAGCTCGGCGAGCAGCTCGATGGCGCGGCGCTTGGGTGCGCCCGTCATCGAGCCGGCGGGCAGGCATGCGGCCACAGCATCCAGAGCATCGAGGCCAGCACGCAACCGACCCTCGACCGTGCTGACCAACTGGTGCACATGGGCGTAGCTTTCGACCTCGAGAAGGCCGGTGACCGTGACGCTGCCGACCTCGCACACGCGCGAGAGATCGTTGCGCATGAGGTCGACGATCATGAGGTTCTCGGCCTGCTCTTTGTCACTCGCGGCGAGCTCTGCGGCGAGCGCCGCATCGCGCTCAGCATCGGCGTGCCGCGGGCGCGTGCCCTTGATCGGGCGCGTCTGCACAACCCCGTCGGCGACGCGCAAGAAGGTCTCGGGGCTCGCGCTGAGCAAAGTAGTCTCGCCGATGCGCACGAGGGCACCATGGTGCGCAGGGCTCGATCGACGCAGTCGTCGGTATACCGCCGCCGGATCAATCGGCGCGCCGTCAAGCGTGGTGACCTGGGCCTGCGTCGTCAGACACAACTGATACGCATCGCCCTCGCGGATGCTGTGCTGGCATGCCCGCACAAGCTCGGCGTAGTGCTCGTCGGTATCGCGCCAGTTGACCGTCAGCGCCAGTGTTGCGTTCGACTCGCTTCGGGGGGCGGATGCTGATGCCGCGTCAGCCAGCACCTCGAGCATGCGCAGCCGCCACTCGTCGAGCTCGCCGCTCCACGCGCCCCGCGCATCGTTGTCGAGTGCCACGAGTCGAGCCGTGCCGCTCACGTGGTCGATCGCGATGCCGCGGTCGACGCGCAACCAGGCGGCGCGATGATGCGGGGGCACAGCTTCGACCGGCATTCCCATGGTGTCGTCGCGCAGTTCGTAGCCGAGCCAACCGATGAGCCCCAGCGCCACCGACTCACCACCGACGGCCGCGGGCACCGCGAGCGCCGCCAGTTCTGCGCGCAGTTGCGGTAGCACCGGCGCCGATGAGTCGAGGTGCACCCGCTGGCCGATCGCGAGCAGGCTACGACCCGTGCGCGCGCCCATACCGCTGTCGAGCCACACGAACCCGTCAGCGTCGGGGTGCTCGCGCACGAGCGCCGCGGCCACGGTCTCGACATCGAGCGGCGCCGCGACCGCATACTCAACAACGCCGGGCCGCATACGCTGAATTGTATGGCCGAGGTCGAGGGCGGTAGCCGTGGGGCGGGCCTGCACGCGTGGCTGGCCGGGGCACCGGGCGAGCCGGGCACGTGGCAACTCGTCGACTGGTGCGACCCGCACGATGGTGCGCTGCTCGTCGCTGACTCGTGGCGCATGATCGACGGCAGTGCTCGCGGGATCGACCGGCACCGCGCTCGTTTTCTCGCAGCCGTGTGCGTGCAGCGACCCGACGACGTCGAGGCCGCCGCCGTCTTCGTCGATCAGGCCATTGCCGCAGCACCGCTGTCGGGCGACTGGTTTCCGCGAATCGAAATGCGCACCCGCGGCGATGCGAGCGGCAGTCAGTGGTGGTTGCGGCTGCGTCCGACTCCCCCGACGAGCGACGAGGTTGTTGTCGCTACCGCGCCGCGCGACGTGCGCACTCGGCCACTCGTGAAAGGTCCCGACCTCGAAGCCCTGCTCGGTCTGCGCACCGCCGTGCAGCCGCTGGGCGCAGGCGAGGCCGTCATTCTCGGCCTGGACGGTCACATCATCGAGGGTGCCTACAGCGGACTGCTGTGGTGGCGCGACGACGTGCTCGTGCGGCCCCGTGACACTCTGCCGCGCATCGCGAGCGTCACGGCTGACCTCGTGCTCGACGCCGCCCGAGCTGAGGGTGTGCCGCTCGCGGAGGAGCGCGCACGCCCTGATGACCTCGACGGGTGCGAACTCTGGGTGTTGAGCGCACTGAACGGGCTGCGGGTGGCGACCGCGTGGATCGACGGTCCGACTCTCACGCCCGGCGATCGCGCTGCTCGGGGCCGCGCGTGGCTTGCGGCGGCTGTCACGCGAGTGTCGAGCAACCGCACCGAGGAGGGCGGGTGAGCACAGCATCCGGTCGCCTGCTGTTCACCTGCCCGAGCCACGCTCGTGCGCGTGGATGAGATCACGCAGTGGGTCCTCGACGCGTCGGGCTCGCCGTGGGTGCTGTCGATCGTCGCCCTGCTCACCATTCTCGATGCGTTTCTCGTCATCGTTCCGAGCGAAACCGTCGTCGTCGCTCTCGCGACCCTCAGCATCTCGAGCGGCACCCCGAACCTCGCGCTGCTGATCAGCGTCGCGGCTATCGCCGCCATGATCGGCGACAGCCTCACCTTCGCGCTCGGACGCAAACTCGGGTCGCCCATGCTCGCGCGCATCAAGTCGTCCAGAGTGCAGAGCGTGTTCCTCTGGGCCAGAACCGCGCTCGACCGACGGGCGGCGCTCGTCATCTTCATCGCTCGCTACATTCCCTACGGCCGGGTTGCGGTCAACCTCGTGGCGGGCGCCACGGGTTTCTCGTACCGCCGCTACCTGCCGCTGAGCGCCCTCGCCTGCCTCGCCTGGGCCATCTACAACGTCGCACTCGGCGCGACGTTCGGGGCGTGGTTGGGCGACAACCCCGTGCTCGCTGTCGTCGTGTCGGTCATCGTGGCCGTCGGGGTCGGCCTGCTCATCGACGCGATTCGGGTGCGTCGAGAGCGTCGTCAGTCTGCGGAATAAACCTGCACCCCGGGGGTAGAGCGATCGTGTACCCCGAGCAGGTGACACCCCCACTGGGGGGGTGACGATTCCTCCCTGTTGGGCACTCAAGCACCATAGAATGACCACGCTGGTGTCGGGACCAGCACCTGAGGGGGAAATCAGCGTGTCAGACGACGAGTACGGCCGTGTGCCGGCGGGGTGGTACCCCGACCCACTCGGGCTTCCGCAATTGCGGTGGTGGGACAACCATTCCTGGACCGAGCACGTCTCAGACGCTCGCCAGCCGATGATGCCGACTCCGGTCGCCGCGCCCACGGTGTTCGCCGACGACGAGCTGCCGACCCGCCGTGGTCGCCGCAGCACTGAGTCTGCACCCTCGAGCGACGACTCACCGATCGCCCAGCCGACCGCCGCGACGCTGCGCCAACTCGCACCGCCGTCGACCGCCGAGGCCCCGCCGCTCATCGATCCGACCTTGCCGTCTGCGTCGGTCGCGTCGTCACCCTCAGCGGCCGTTCCTTCCGCCCCTGTTGCGTCGAATTCGGTGCCGTCGAGCGCTGCTCCCGCCGCCAACCCGGCCGACGCGTTCGCCGCTGCCGCCTTTGCTGATCTCGCGGCCGAGAACGCCCGCACAGCTCAGCAGCCGTCGAACTCGCCCTGGGTGCCTCTGCAGAACCCCTCCGCGCCCGTCTCGTCGAGCCCGTTC
>JBBQKE010000214.1:0-3850 GCA_038326585.1 Actinomycetales bacterium
ACTCTGCCGGCCGCGGCACGCACCTGCTCGTCACGGGCATTCGGTCGCCCGAGTTCCGCGAGCAGGCGCCGCGCGGCGATCATGCCGTGTGCCGCGTTCATGCCGACGAGCCCCTCGGCAACGGCACCCGCATACGGCGCACGGTCGGAAGCGTCGACGCGCATCCGCTCAGCACCGATCGCGTCGGTGTGGCGACGGATGACCGCCTCGGCCTCCTCGCTCTGAGCCAGGTGGGTCACGAAGCGTGTGCCGGGTCGCGTCGCGCCCACCTTGTCGTCGGCGATCGCGGCGATCGTGCTGCCGAGCAGCTCGGTGTGCTCGAGAAAGACCTCAGCCATGGCGAGCCCGGTGAGCCCGACGCGTCCCAGATCGTCGCGTCGCCCACCGATGCCGGCTTCGAGCACGAGCGCCTCGCACCCGATCGCGGCGAAGTGCGTGAGCCCGGCTGCGAGAAAGAACCCGCTCGGCCCGAGGTAGCCCTCGACCGGCGCCGGCAGCGTGCGCATTGCGGCGTCGACGCGCTCGAGCAGCGCGACGTAGTCGTCGATCGGCAGCACAGCGCCGTCGACCCGCAACCGGTCGCGGTTGCTCACGAGCCCGGGGCTGAAGACCGTGCCGACGCGCAGTCCTGTCTCGGCGAGCAGTGCTGAGGCGTAGGCCACCGTCGTGCCCTTGCCCTTCGAGCCGACTACGCCGAGTGCGGGGGCGGGATGCTCGATATCGAGCCCGAGCGCCGTGGCGAGCATCCCGAACCGCAATGGGTCGGCTCGGTGCCCGGGCGACCGCGCGCTCCACTCGCGGAAGGCGGTACGGGACTCCAGGGCGTCGAGGTCAGCGGCGCCGGGCACAATGTCCCCATGACCCGTCATTGGAATGGCACCGCCATCGTCTTCCTCGTCCTCGCCATCGCCGGCCTCATCGGCACCTGGACCTACAACATCATCGCCATCATCGAGCAGAACGACTTTCTCGGCGACTGGTTCAACAACGGCCCGGCCGTCGGCTCGCTCACGATGGACCTGCTCATCATGGCAGTCGCCGCGTGCGCGTTCATCGTGATCGAGGGCCGCCGTCTAGGCATGAAGCACCTGTGGGCCTACATCGTTTTCTCGGGGCTCACGGCGATCGCCTTCACCTTCCCGCTGTTCCTCGCGAACCGCGAACGCAGACTGCAGCAGCTTGCCGAGCAGGCCGACGCGCCCGCCTAGCGGCCACGAAACGACGAACGGCCCCGGGCTTTCGCCTCGGGGCCGTTCACGGCATTTCTGCCGCACTGTCTCAACCAGTTCTTCGACGCACACAGTGTCTGTGCGCGAGGGGGGACTTGAACCCCCACGCCCTTTCGGGCACTAGCACCTCAAGCTAGCGCGTCTGCCATTTCCGCCACCCGCGCTGGTTGTGGTCGCATGGCCCAAGGGGCCGCGCGACCGGAGACGACATTATCACGGATGCCGCTTGCACCAGCGCGCCCGAGAGCGTCGCGCCCCTGCGCGCCCGATAGCGTGGTGCCATGGCTTCGGATGCTGCGCTCGACTCTCTCAGCGATACCGCCCGCATCGCCCGCGACCTCATCCGGTTCGACACCACCAACTACGGCGAAGGCCGCAGCAAGGGCGAGACCGAGGCCGCTGAGTACGTCGCGGCGAAGCTGCGTGAGCTGGGGCTCGAGCCCGAGCTGATCGACTCCGAGCCGGGGCGCACGAGCGTCGTCGCCCGCGTCGAAGGCAGGTACGAGCATCCGGTCGAACGTGCTCGCGGCGAGCGCCCCGCCCTCGTCGTGCACGGCCACCTCGATGTCGTGCCCGCCGACCCGGTCAACTGGAGCGTCGACCCCTTCGCGGGCGAGGTGCGCGACGGCATGCTGTGGGGGCGCGGGGCCGTCGACATGAAGAACATGGACGCGATGATGCTCACCGCGCTTGGCGAGGTGATCGCGAGCGGCGGGCCGAATCGTGACCTGGTCGTGGCCTTCTTCGCCGACGAAGAGAACGGCGGAAAGTACGGCTCGCACCACCTCGTGCAGACGCGACCCGAGCTGTTCGCCGGCGCCACCGAGGCCATCAGCGAAGTCGGCGGCTATTCGGTCGACCTGGGGGGGCAGCGCGCGTACCTGCTGCAGACGGGCGAAAAGGCGCTCGTCTGGATCCGCCTGCGCGCTCGGGGCACGGCAGCGCACGGCTCGCGCGTCATCCGCGACAACGCCGTAACGAAGCTCGCGGTCGCCGTCGCGTCGCTCGGCCGCACCGAGTGGCCGCTGCGCCTCACTGACACGACGGATCAGCTGCTCGACGAGCTCGCCCGCATCCTCGGGATCGACCTCGAGACGGTCGGGGTCGACGAGGTGCTGCGGCTCTCGGGCACCGCCGCGGGCTTCCTCACCGCGACGGTGCGCACGACTACCAACCCCACCCAACTCTCGGCCGGCTACAAGGCCAACGTCATCCCCGACACGGCCGAGGCGATCATCGACATTCGCACCCTCGCGGGCGACGAAGAGGCCGTGCTCTCCGAGGTGCAACGCATCGTCGGCGACGACATCGAGATTGAGATCGTCACACGCGATGTCGGGCTCGAGAACCCGTTCTCGGGCGCGCTCGTCGACGAGATGGTCGCCACACTCAAGCGCCACGACCCCGACGCGGTCGTGCTGCCGTACCTGTTGAGCGGTGGCACCGACAACAAAGCGCTGTCTGAGCTCGGCATCGTCGGCTACGGCTTCGCGCCGCTCAAGCTGCCACCCGAGCTTGACTTCGCCGGTATGTTTCACGGGGTCGATGAACGCGTACCGCTCGCGGCGCTCGACTTCGGGCACGCCGCCCTCACCGACCTGCTGAGGCGGTACTAGCGCCGTGTCACTGCTCGAAGCGATCATCCTGGGCCTGATCCAGGGCCTCACCGAATTTCTACCGATCTCGTCGAGCGCGCACTTGCGTATCGCCGGCGAGATTCTGCCGAGCACGACCGACCCCGGTGCGACGTTCACCGCGATCACGCAGATCGGCACCGAACTCTCCGTGCTCGTCTACTTCTGGAAAGACATCACACGCATCATCGGCGCGTGGTTCCGCAGTGTGTCGCGGCGCGGTGTGCCCGCGAGCGATCCGGATGTTCGCATGGGGTGGCTCATCATCATCGGCACCATTCCGATCGTCATCGTCGGCTTCCTCGCGCAAGATGTCATTCGATCGGCGTTCCGCTCCCTCTGGCTTGTCGCCATCGTGCTCATCGTCTTCGGAATTCTGCTCGGTCTCGCCGACTGGTTCGGGCGCCGCACGCGCGAGCTGCCCGAGCTCACCTACCCGCATGGCCTTGCCTACGGGGGAGCACAGATGCTCGCGCTCATCCCCGGCGTCTCGCGCTCGGGAGCCACGACGACCATGGGACTCGCGCTCGGCTACAGCCGCCCGGCCGCGGCGCGCTACGCCTTCCTGCTCGCCGTGCCGGCCGTCTTCGGTAGCGGTTTCTACGAGTTGCTCACGGCCATCCGCGAGCCGGGCTCAAGCCCCTTCAACGGCTTCGAGATCGCCGTCGCCACTGTGGTCGCCTTCGGCGTCGGGCTCGCCGTCATCGCCGCACTCATGGCCTACATCTCGAAGCGCTCGTTCCTGCCCTTCGTGATCTACCGCCTCGTGCTCGGCACGACCCTGCTCATCTTGCTGTCGACCGGAGTCATCGACCCGCTCTAGCGCGGCTCGTACCGCTCGCGACTCGGCGCGAGCATCCGCTCATCTCCACAATTCAGGAGATGCAGCGCTGGGGACCAACTCTCGGATGCTCGACCGGCGTGTCGTGGCACTTCAGGCTCTTCGACTCCTGAGTTGTGGAGATGCGCGCCGATGGAATTCAGATG
>JBBQKE010000215.1:0-3839 GCA_038326585.1 Actinomycetales bacterium
GTGCCGCTCTACGTGATGCTCGGCTGGGCCGCGGTGCTGTATCTCGGCGACCTGTTCACGGCCAACGTGGCGATGATGGTGCTCGTCATCGTCGGCGGCCTCGCCTACACGGCGGGCGCGATCGTCTATGCGATGAAGAAGCCGAACCCCAAGCCGGGGGTCTTCGGCTTCCACGAGATCTTCCACACCCTCACGGTCATTGCGTTCCTATGCCACTGGACGGCCGTCTTCTTGGTCGCGATCGACCCGCCGTTCGGCGGCTAGCGCAGCCGGGTCGGGCTCGGCGGGACCACCCTCGGCCACCATCTGCTTCTCGTCGATGAGCTGCTCTGACATCAGCTGCTCGGCCTGCATGCGCTCGCGAATCTCACCGCGGTAGCGAACCCGTCGAATGCGGCGCGACATGTCGACCATCAGAAAGATCGCGGCGATCGCGACGAGGGCGATGGCGACGAAACCCGCGACGCCGGGGGTCACCGTATCGGGGTCGAAACCCGGAGGTGTACCCGGATCGTCGATGGGGTTGGGGCCGATGCCCATGGGGGCCAGCAACTGCACCAGGCCGACTACGATCACGCGGATGCTCCTCACGAGGGTGGCGTTCAGCCGCAGTCAAGCCAACCCTGACCTGCGAGCTCTACGCTGTGATCACAGGGTAACGACTCAGTCTGAGGGAGGCGACCGCGTGACCAGCACGCAGCAGAGTGCGCCGCAGAGTCTCGACGAGCGCTACGGTCGCACCCCGGGCTCCGAGCGTCGCACGCGCACCCTCATGATCATCGCCGGAGTGATCTTTTCGCTCGTCTTCACCGCCTGGGTGGTGTGGGGCGGGCTCTCGGGCACCAACGCCTCGATAGAGACGCGTGAACTCGGCTACGCCGCCGTCACCGACACCTCGATCGATGTGCGCTGGGAAGTCTCGGCCGCACCGGGTGTCGAGGTGACGTGCGCGATCCAAGCCCTCAACGAAAGTTTCGGCATCGTCGGATGGCGCATTGTCGAGTTGGGCGCTTCCGCGACACGCACTCGCGTCTTCATCGAGACAATCCGCACGGCGGAACCCCCGGTCACCGCTTTGCCGTATCGGTGCTGGCTCGCGTAAACTCGCCGGAATCGAAAGACGGAACCGGCCCGCGGGCCGGTTCCGTTGTGTCAGGAGGCATGTTCCATGAGCGACAGCACCGGTTCCACCACGCAGTGGCTGACCCAAGAGGCGCACGATCGTCTCACGGCCGAGCTCACCCACCTCTCGACTGAGGGCCGCAACGACATCGCGAAGCGCATCGAGGCGGCACGCGACGAGGGTGATCTCAAGGAGAACGGCGGGTATCACGCCGCGAAAGACGAGCAGGGCAAGATCGAGGCCCGCATCCGCACCCTCACCGAGCTGCTGCGGCACGCGGTCGTCGGCGAAGCGCCCACCGCGCACGGCGTGGTTGAGGCCGGCACGGTCGTGACCGCGACGATTCTCGGCGACGACGAGCGTTTCTTGCTCGGCAGCCGCGAGATCGTCGGCGACGACAGCGACATCGACGTCTACAGCGAGCAGAGCCCGCTCGGCCAGGCGATCATCGGCCACAAGATCGGCGACACCGTGTCATACACGACGCCGAACGGAAAAGAGATCTCTGTCACCATCGTCGACGTCGCGACCTACACCGGCTAGAAGTCGACGCGGGGGTCATAACCCGCTTCGCGCAGCGCCCCCATCACCTGATCGGCGTGCTCGGGTCCGCGCGTCTCAATGTGCAGCTCGAGCTCGACTTGGCTGATGGCGAGCCCCGAGCCGTGCCGCGTATGCAGCACCTCCACGACGTTCGCGTTCTGGTCGGCGATGATCTCTGAGGTGCGGGCGAGCTGTCCGGGCCGGTCGGGCAGCGGGATGCGCAGCTTCAAGTAACGCTCTGAGGCGGCGAGACCGTGCGAGATCACGCGCTCCATGATGAGCGGGTCGATGTTGCCGCCCGAGAGCACGACGACTGTCTCGCCCGTCGCCTTCGCGGCTCCCGTCATGATCGCTGCGACGCCGACGGCTCCAGCCGGTTCGACCACGAGCTTGGCGCGCTCGAGAAGCACGAGCATCGCCTTGGCGATCGCGTCGTCATCGACCGTCACCACCTCATCGACGGCGTCGCGGATGATCGCAAAGTTGAGCTTGCCCGGCTTCGACACGGCGATGCCGTCGGCGATCGTCGGTGTGATGGCGATCTCGGTGGGCTCCCCCGCGGCGAGCGAGATTGGGTAGGGCGCGGCATTCGCGGCCTGCACGCCGATGACCTTGATGTGACGCCCGAGTTCAGCGGCTCGTCGCTTCATGACGCTCGCAACACCCGAGATGAGCCCCCCACCCCCGATGGGAACGATGATGGTCTCGAGGTCGGGTACCTGGTCGAGAATCTCGAGCCCCAGGGTGCCCTGCCCGGCGATGACGTCGGCGTGGTCGAACGGGGGGATATAGACGGCGCCGGTGCGCTCGGCGAACTCCTGGGCCGCCCGCAGGGGCTCAGCAACCGTGTGACCGCGCAGCACGACGTCTGCTCCGTATGCCCGGGTCGCCTGCAGTTTGGGCAACGCAACACCGATGGGCATGAAGATCGTGGCGGGAATTCCCAGCTCACGTGCGGCGAAGGCGACGCCCTGGGCGTGGTTGCCCGCACTCGCGGCGACGACGCCGCGGGCCTTCTCCTCGTCGGACAGCTGCGACATGCGGTTGTAGGCGCCGCGAATCTTGTATGAGCCCGTGCGCTGCAGGTTTTCGCACTTGAGGTGCACCGAGGTTCCGAGCAGGTCGCTCAAGTAGCGAGATGTCTCCATCGGCGTGATCTCGGCGACACGGCTGACGATGACACGGGCGGCCTCGACCTCGGCGAGGCTCGGGCCCGCGAGGGTGAGCGGAATCGTCATGCGCGCTCCAGCGATGTGGGAGAGGGATCTGCCTGGAGGGCCCAGGGCACTCGGTCATTCTACGAGTCCTAACCTTGTCGCACCCGCCCGGTACTGTCGGAAGCGTGACGCGAGTGACTGCCGCCCAAGCGCGTCGCCTCGCCCTTGCCGCGCAGGGCTTTGATCGCACGCATCCCGAGACCGTCGGCACCCGTCAGCTGACGGCGGCGATCGACCGGCTACAGGTGCTGCAGCTCGACTCGGTCAACGTGTTCGCGCGTTCGCACTACCTGCCGCTCTTCGCGCGTCTCGGCTCGTACGACATGGCCGATCTCGATGCGGTGATCTTCGCGCGTCGGGGTCGCTACACCGAGTACTGGGCGCACGAGGCGGCGATCATCCGTCGCGAGGATTGGCCGCTGTGGCACTGGAAGCGTGACGCCTTGCGCGAGCGGTTCACCCTGAAGAGCGCGTGGGTGCGCAAGAACACCGAGATGCTCGACTGGTTGCTCGCCGAGCTCGAGGCGAAGGGCCCGCTGACGGTGAGCGAGGTCGAGCATGATGCCACCGAGCGGCGTGGCCCGTGGTGGGGCTGGAGCGACGTGAAGGAGGGCCTCGAGTATCTCTTCGCTTTCGGTGACGTCGTGAGCGCCGGGCGGCGGAACTTTTCGCGCGTGTATGCCCTGCCGTCTCAGGTCGGCCTCGCCGAGCTGCACGACATCGCGGTGCCGCGGGCCGACGCTCAGCGCGAGCTCGTGTTGCGCAGCGTGCGCGCCCTCGGCATCGGCACCGTCGGCGACATCGCTGACTACTACCGGCTGAAGATCGCCCCGACGACGGATGCCCTCCGGGCGCTTCTCGCCGCCGGCGAGATCGAGCAGGTCGAGGTCGAGGGGTGGAGCAGCGCAGCGGGCCGCCCGCTGCCGGCGTTCATCGTGCCGGGTGCGCGCATCCCG
>JBBQKE010000216.1:0-3810 GCA_038326585.1 Actinomycetales bacterium
GACCCTCTACCACTGGGATCTGCCGCAGGCGCTCGAAGAAGCGGGGGGCTGGCCCGCGCGCGACACGGCACTGCGGTTCGCCGACTATGCCGCCGACGTGCACGCCGTGCTGGGCGACCGCATCGACAACTGGACCACGCTCAACGAGCCGTGGTGCTCGGCCTTTCTCGGCTACCTCAGCGGCGAGCATGCCCCGGGTCGGCAAGACCCGCAGGCCGCCCTGGACGCGGCGCATCACCTGCTGCTCGGGCACGGCCTCGCCACGCAGCGGCTGCGCGAGCTCGACTCGTCACTCGGGCTCGGCATCACGCTCAACATGACCGTGCCCGACCCGGTGAACCCCGCCGACGAGGCCGACCTCGATGCGGCCCGCCGTATCGACGCTCAGCACAACCGGCTCTTTCTCGACCCGATCTTCCGCGGCGAATACCCCACTGATCTGCTGGCCGACCTCGACCAGCGTGGTCTGAGCCTGCCGATTCACGACGGCGACCTCGCGGCGATCTCGACGCCGATCGACGCCCTCGGCATCAACTATTACCACGGCGATGCCGTGAGCGCCCGGCCGCCCGCGGGCCACGGACTCTCGACCGCCGCGCCCTCCGAGCGGCCCAAGCTGTCGCCGTTTCCGGCCGGCGAGGGCATCTTCACCCACTCGCGAGGGCTGCCGACGACGGCCATGGGGTGGGAGGTGCAGCCCGAGGGGCTCACCCGACTGCTCGTGCGCATCGACGACGAGTATGCGAAGCCCGCCGGTGTCACGCTCTATGTCACCGAGAACGGAGCTGCCTACACCGACACCGTCGCGGCAGACGGCTCGGTCGATGACGTGGAGCGCGCCGAGTTCTTGGTGCTGCACCTGGGCGCGGTCGCCGATGCCATCGATGCGGGGGTCAACGTCAAGGGCTACTTCTACTGGTCGCTCATGGACAACTTCGAGTGGGCGTGGGGCTACGACAAGCGCTTTGGGCTCGTGCGCGTCGACTACGAGACCCAGCAGCGCACGGTCAAGACGAGCGGAGCGACGTATCGGGCCATCATCGCCTCGCGCGATCTCGCGTCGACCGCTGACTAAACTTCTCGTCATGCCAGTCGAGGATGCGCGGTGACCAGCCGCACTGCGCCGACCCTCGAAATGGTCGCCGAGCGCGCGGGTGTTTCGCGGGCCACGGTGTCGCGCGTCGTCAACGGTTCGCCACGGGTGACTGACGAGACGCTGGCCGCCGTCAACGCCGCGATCGCCGAGCTCAACTACACGCCGAACCGGGCAGCTCGCTCGCTCGCCAACCGGCGGTCGATGGCGATCGCTCTCGTGATTCCCGAAGACACCACGCGGTTCTTCGGTGACCCCTACTTCGCCGCCATCGTGCAGGGCATCTCGACCGTGCTCGAGAACACCGACTACGTGCTGAATCTGCACCTGGCCAGCTCGACCGGCTCGTTCGACAAGACCGTGTCGTACCTGCTCGGGGGCAACGCCGACGGCGCCCTGGTCGTCTCGCATCACACGGGTGACCACGTGCTCGCCGAGCTCGGCTCGAGCATCCCCGTTGTCTTCGGTGGCCGCCCCCTCGACCCCCAGGCCACCGACAGCTACTACGTCGACGTCGACAACGCGATTGCGGCGGCCGACGGCACGCGGTACCTCATCGAGCAGGGGCGGCGGCGCATCGGCACGATCGCGGGGCCCGACGACATGCCCGCCGGTATCGACCGGTTGGAAGGGTGGCGATCAGCGCTGAAGGATGCGGAGCTCGCGTCCACCGCGATCGCCCACGGCGACTTCACCCTGGCCGGGGGCATTCGGGCGACGCGCGAGCTGCTCGACGCGCACCCCGGCCTCGACGCCATCTTCGTGGCGAGCGACCTCATGGCCATGGGAACCGTCACCGTGCTGCGCGAGCGCGGCATCGCGGTACCCGACCAGGTGGCCGTGATGGGTTTCGACGACTCCCCCGCCGCGCTCGCGAGCGAGATTCCGCTCACGACGGTGCGGCAGCCCTCGGTCGAGCAGGGCGAGCGCATGGCGCGCATTCTGCTGGGCCTGCTCAACGGCGAGACGATGCCGCGCCGGCACATCATGCCGACCGAGGTCGTCGTGCGCGAGAGCGCCTGACGGTAGCGTGGTGCCATGAGTCGAGGCCGTGCAATTCTCTCTGCAGTGCTGGTCGCGCTGGGTGCGATCGCCTACGGCGCGTCACCGATCGACATCGTGCCCGAGCTGCTGCTCGGCCCACTCGGACTCGTCGACGACGCCGCCGTCATCGTCGGTGCGGGCCTCGCGATCTGGAAACTGCTGTCGGGTCGCAACGCCGCCCCTCCCGCACCCCCAGCCAGCCCGGCCGCGCCACCACCCGCGGCCGAACCGCCGCGGTGGGAGCAGAAGTCGACCGAGTAGGGTGCCCGCATGAGCCTCACTGTCACGCACGAGCCCGACTCCGACCGCTATGCCGTCTACGAGGGCGATGAGCTGCAGGGCTTCATCATCTATGAGCGGGCGGGCACGACCCTGCGACTGCTGCACGCCGAGGTGCCGCCGATGATGCGGGGCAAGGGTGTCGGCGGCGAGGTCGTGCGCGTGATTCTCGACCACCTTCGCGAGTCAACGACCGATCGAGTGCAACCGGTGTGCGGCTTCGTCGTGACCTGGATGCGGCGCCATCTCGACTACGCCGAACTCACCACGCGCTGACTTCTACAGGCGAATGGTGCCCTGGTAGCCCTCGCCAGCATCCGGATCGTCGTCGGTCTGGATGACCCCGAGATCACCGTCGCCCGCGATCGGCGCGGGCGCGGGCAACGTCGTCTGGCGGTCGAGCTCAAGCGCCGCCTCGTGCCGCGTCGGGTTAAAGACCTCGTCGCCGATGCCGACGAGTCCGCCCCCGGATCCACCTCGACGCGAAGCGTCACCACGAAGGTCGATGAGCCCCCAGCGTTGCGCGAGGGCTCCGAGAGCGCCCACGCCGAGCACGATCAGCACCCACCCCCACCACTCGATCATCCGTCGAGCCTACCGAGCGCGAGGGTCGTGCTCAGTCGCGCAGCGGCAGAACGATCGGGCGATCGGATGCTCCGATGCGGTGAATCTGAACGTCGAGCCCGTAGACCCGCCCGACCCGGTCGGCCGTCATGACCTCGAGCGGCGTGCCAACGGCGTCGAGCCGCCCGCCGTCGAGCAGCGCGATGCGATCGGCGTAGGCGCCCGCGAGCGAGAGATCGTGCACGACAATGACGACAGCGCGGCCCTGCCCGGCAAGCTCGCGACCGAGGCGCATGACCTCTTCTTGGTGCCGCAAATCGAGTGCGGCCGTCGGCTCGTCGAGAAAGACCACGGGCGTGCGCTGCGCGAGCACCCGCGCGAGTGAGACTCGCGCTTGCTCACCACCGCTCAAGGTCGTGAAGCGGCGGCCCAGCAAGTGTGCGATGTCGGTGGCCTGAATCGCGTCGAGCACGGCCTGCTGGTCGTCGGCGAGCTCGGCGGTGCGAGTCCAGGGGCTGCGGCCCATCTGCACGATCTCGATCACCCGGAACGGAAAGCTCACGACATTGGCCTGCGAGAGCACCGAGCGCCGGCGCGCGAGCTCAAGCGGGCGGAACGTGCCGATGGCCCTGCCGTCGAGCTCGACCGTGCCGCCCGCCGGCTGCAGATCGCCGCTGAGCACCGACAGCAGAGTCGATTTTCCGGCACCGTTGGGGCCGACGAGCGCGAGCACCTCGCCGAGCCGCACGTCGATATCGATCGCGGTGAGGATTTCGCGCTCGTCTCGGCGAACGCGAACGCCACGGGCGGTGACGATCGGCGCACCCTGA
>JBBQKE010000217.1:0-3806 GCA_038326585.1 Actinomycetales bacterium
GCCTTCACGGCGCACGCCGTGGCGACGCCCTCGGGGCTGCCGCCTGTGCCGACGCACATGTCGATGCGAGTGTCATGGCGCGCCGCATTGATGCCCGCAGCCACATCGCCATCGAGAATGAGGCGGGTTCCGGCACCGGTCGCGCGAATCTCGGCGATGAGCCGCTCGTGCCGCGGTCGGTCGAGCACGGCGACGCGCATTTCGTCGACCGGCTTGCCCTTGGCCGCCGCGAGCGCGCGGATGTTCTCGGCGATCGACTGTCGAATGTCGAGCACCCCGATGCCCTCCCACCCTGCGACGATCTTGTCCATGTAGAACACGCTCGAGGCGTCGAGCATCGTGCCGCGGTCAGAGACCGCGATCATCGAGATGGCGTGGCCGCGGCCTGCCGCCGTGAGCGACGTGCCGTCGATGGGGTCGACGGCGATATCGCACGCCGGGCCCTGGCCGTTCCCGACCACCTCTCCGTTGTAGAGCATGGGCGCGTTGTCTTTCTCACCCTCGCCGATGACCACGAGGCCGCTGAAGTTCACGGTTCCGAGAAACTTGCGCATGGCATCCACCGCCGCCTTGTCGGCCGCGTTCTTGTCGCCCTTGCCGATGAACGGAGCCGAGCGGATCGCGGCGGCCTCAGTGGCTCGAACGAGCTCCATCGCGAGGTTGCGGTCGGGGTGGAGGAACAGTGTTCCCGTTTCAGTGGTCACCACAGTGGCGTCCTCTTTCATGTGCGATCGGTCATTGACGGCAGGGGACGCGCTGGGTGGCAGAGCAGCGCGTAACCAGCCTAGCGCTCGCCCATTCGCCCGCTGGGGCCGCGTGGCTAGACTCGAACCGCCCCCACCACCACGCCAGCACGAGGAGCCTTATGCCCATCGCAACCCCCGAGCAGTACGCCGAAATGCTCGATAAGGCCAAGAAGGGCGGTTTCGCCTACCCCGCCATCAACGTGTCGTCGTCATCGACGATCAACGCGGTGCTGCAGGGACTGAGCGAGGCCGGTTCTGACGGCATCATCCAGGTCACGACCGGCGGCGCCGACTTCTTCGCCGGCCAAAGCGTCAAGGCCCGCGCATCGGGAGCGCTCGCGTTCGCCGCCTTCGCCACCGAGGTCGCCAAGAACTACCCCGTCACGGTGGCCCTGCACACCGACCACTGCCCGAAAGACGCGCTCGCCGGCTTCGTCATGCCGCTCATCGAGGCGAGCGAGGCCGAGGTCAAGGCAGGCCGCCACCCCATCTTCCAGTCGCACATGTGGGACGGCTCGGCCGTGCCTCTCGCCGAGAACCTCGAGATCGCGCGCGACCTGCTCCCCCGCATGAAGGCCATCCACTCGATTCTCGAGGTCGAAATCGGTGTCGTTGGCGGCGAAGAAGACGGCGTGCAGCACGAGGGCTCGAACGATGCGCTCTACACGACCCTCGGCGACGTCACGGCAGCGGTCGAGGCCCTCGGACTCGGCGAGCAGGGCCGCTACATGGCCGCCCTCACCTTCGGCAACGTGCACGGCGTCTACAAGCCCGGCAACGTGAAGCTGCGGCCGGAGCTGCTGGCCGACATTCAAGCCGGCATAGCGCAGAAATACGGCACGGATGCTCTTCCGCTCGACCTCGTCTTCCACGGTGGCTCGGGCTCGACCGATGACGAGATCTCGACAGCCGTCAAGAACGGCGTCATCAAGATGAACATTGACACCGACACGCAGTATGCCTTCAGCCGCTCGGTCGCCGACTCGGTGCTCAAGAACTACGACGGGTTTCTCAAAGTCGACGGCGAGATGGGCAACAAGAAGGTTTACGACCCGCGCGCCTGGGGCAAGACGGCAGAGTCGGCCATGGCGAAGCGCGTCATCGAGGCGACCCAGCAGCTGGGGTCGGCAGGCCACTCAGGGCACTGAGCCCGCTTGAGGGCGTGCTCGCGGCTTAGGCGCGGGTGCGCCCTCCGAGAGCCCGCGCGTCGACGTTGCCCTCTTTGTCGCGCCGCAGTTCTTTCGGCAGTGAGAACTGCAGGTCTTCTTCGGCCGTCTTGACCTCGTCGACGGCGTCGAAGCCCGCGTCTCGCAGGTCGGCGAGCACTTGCTCGACGAGCACTTCGGGAACACTCGCGCCGCTGGTGATGCCGACGGTGGCGACACCGTCGAGCCACTCTTGCTTGATCTCGCTCGCATAGTCGACGCGGTACGCGGCTTTCGCTCCGTATTCGAGGGCCACCTCAACGAGGCGCACGCTGTTCGAGCTGTTCGACGAGCCGACCACGATCACGAGATCAGTCTCGGGTGCAACCTTCTTGATAGCTACCTGGCGGTTCTGCGTGGCGTAACAGATGTCGTCGCTCGGAGGGTCTTGCAGGTGCGGGAACCGCGCGCGCAGGCGCCTCACGGTCTCCATCGTCTCGTCGACGCTCAGCGTGGTCTGAGACAGCCAGATGAGCTCGTCACCCTCGGGCACATCAATGAGGTCGGCCTCGTCGGGGTTGTTGACCAAGATCGTGCGATCGGGCGCGTGGCCCATCGTGCCTTCAACTTCTTCGTGGCCGGCGTGACCGATCAACAGAATGCGGTAGTTCTGGCCTGAGAACCGCACAGCCTCACGGTGCACTTTGGTCACCAACGGGCAAGTGGCATCGATCGCCTGCAGGTCACGGTCGGCCGCACCCTGCACGACCGCGGGGCTCACGCCGTGGGCAGAGAAGACGATGTGCGAGCCCGGCGGAACCTCGTCGACCTCGTCGACGAAAATGGCACCCTGCTTTTCAAGCTCGGTGACGACGTGAATGTTGTGCACGATCTGCTTGCGCACGTAGACGGGTGCTCCGTACTGCTCGAGCGCCTTCTCGACGGCGATGACCGCGCGGTCGACACCAGCGCAGTAGCCGCGCGGCGCGGCGAGCAGCACGCGCCTCGGGCGATCGACCGGCATCGGTACGAGGCGTTCCCGCCGTTGCGGAATCACCGGGGTCGTCAGCGTCGAGCCGAGGGCGCCGTTCGAAATCGTGGTCACGACCCCAGTCTACGAGGGGCAGCCTGCGCGTGAGCTTCGGCACCGCTGACGGGGGGCGGTGCGGCTACTCAACGTCGCGCCGAATCGTGGTGAGCGATGCCGCGACGATGAGCACCGTCGCGAGCCCCGCGAGCACGAGCCCGCCCTGCCACCAGAGCAGAGCATCCACACCCGCAGACGGAATCGACGGATCCAGCGCGTTCAGCGAGCTGAAGAGGCCAGCACCGACCAGGGCGTCGGTCGCCGCTCCGGGCAGGAAGCGCCCGAGAGAAGCCGACCACTCCCACACGTTCGCGACGAGGCGCAGAATCGGCTCTACGAACTGGGTGAAGGCGAGCACGATGACGATCGCCGCGATCTGGCTCGTCAGCAGGGCTCCGAGACCCAGGCCCAGAAGCGACCACAGCGCTGTCGCGAGCAGAGTGCGCAGCAGCACGGCGATGACTTCCGGCTCATCGAGTGCGGGCTGCTCGCCGAGCACCGCGAGCACCGGCGCACCGATACCGACTGAGCCGATCAGCCCGACCACGCCGTAGACCGCGCCCATCAGGGCGGCCACGATGCCCTTGGCGGCGAGCACGACTGCTCGGCGCGGCTGGGCGAGCACGGTGGGCGTGAGCGTTCCGTGACGGTACTCGGTGGTCGCCAGAAGGGCGCCGAAGAGCAGCGGAATGACGAGCCCGACGGCTGTGACGCTGCTGTAGACGAGGTTCGCGACGGCGACGGGATCGAGTTCGGGAGCTGGCGCTCCCGTGCCCGCCCCGGCGAACTGGGAGCCGAGCTCGCTGAAGAAGAAGGCGAGCGCCGCCG
>JBBQKE010000218.1:0-3787 GCA_038326585.1 Actinomycetales bacterium
TACCGCGCCTTCGGGGGCACCCAGGTACTGCAGATCGAGCAGGTGCCCGTGCCGTCGCCCGGCGCCGACGAGGTGCTCGTCCGATTCGCGGCGGGCGGGCTCAACCCGGTCGACGCGAAGATTCGTTCCGGGCAGTCCCGCATCCAGTTGCCGCTCCCCGTGTGGGTGGGCCGCGAGTTCTCGGGCGTCATCGAGGCGGTCGGGTCAGGTGTCGACGATCTGCGGGCAGGAGACGCCGTGTTCGGCTCGATACCGCAGGGCGCGTTCGCCGACTGGGTGATCGCGCCAGCATCCGTCGTCGCCCGCGTGCCCGATGGTGTATCGCTCGAGGTTGCCGCCGGGCTCGCCCTTGCCGGGCAAACGGCGTGGGATGCCCTTGAGTCGCAGCACCTGGAGTCGGGCGACGTTATCGTCGTCAGCGCGGCAGCCGGCGGCGTCGGTGGCATGCTCGGTCAGCTCGCCGTTGCGCGCGGAATCCGCGTCATCGGAACCGCGAGCGAGTCGAACCATGAGTGGCTGCGCCAGCGCGGCATCGAGCCGGTGTTCTACGGCGAAGGGTTGCGCGAGCGTCTCGCCGCCGCAACCCCCGACGGCATCACGGCCGTCTTCGACCAGTTCGGCGCCGAGACGATCGAGGCCGCGCTCGCGCTCGGCGTGCCGCCCGAGCGCATCAACACGATCGCCACCGACGCGACCGTCTACGGGGTGCGCAACGTGGGCCGCGGGCCGGTGCATCCGCCGACGCTGGATGCCCTCGCCGCCCTCGTCGCTGACGGCACCCTCGACGTTCCGATCGCCGCGACGTATCCGCTCAGCGACGTGCGCGCGGCCTTCCAGTTTCTCGAGGCGGGGCACCTACGCGGCAAGGTTGTTCTCACCGCCGACTGATCAGCGGTGGGGGCTGCTCGTGACTGTGCCCGAGACCTCGCACACGGCGGCGAGGGTGTTGCAGACCGTTCCGAACTTCTTCAGGTTGCGGTGCAGCAGCTCGACGCGATGCTCGGGTTCGGGCGTCACGAGGTGCAGGGCGTACTCGATAGCGGTCAACCG
This sequence comes from Actinomycetales bacterium, assembly GCA_038326585.1. GTDB lineage: Bacteria > Actinomycetota > Actinomycetes > Actinomycetales > Microbacteriaceae > Microcella. The sequence continues at coordinate 1,051 of JBBQKE010000218.1, forward strand.
CGGGGGAGCATCCTGTCGTTGCATCGTCACCGTGATGTCGGCTCTCTCGTAGGCACACGGCAGCATGGCGCTCGAGCGCGCGACGTTCTTGACCATGCACGCGGCGAAGGCTCCGGCGAGCAGCTCGGCGGGGCCGGGGTGCGGTGACGGGGCATCCGGCTGCCAGCGGGTCTCGAGAGCGAGGTCGTCGCCGGCCGCGAGCAACATCGCGCCGTCGGCATCGGCTCGAGCGGTGACGGTGAAGGCGAGCGGAGACGTGGCCATGCACGCTACGGTAGCGGCCCGGCGGCCGGTAGGGTCGTGCTCGTCACCGTAGACGGACCCAGGAGGTCGCATGACTCTGCCGTTCAGCGCCGAGCGCCCGCGCGAGTATGCGCCGATTCCGCCCCCCGTGCGTCGGCGTCGAGACGCCCCCGCCACCCTCCCGGCGGGGCCCCGCACGCTCCCCGGTGGGCTCACGGTGCGGTTCTTGCGCGATACGCCCGCCTTTTTGCTCGACCTGCACCGCACCTATGGCGACATCTCGAGCTTCTGGCTTAACGGGCAGCTGTTCTACGCCTTCTTCTCGCCCGAGGGCGTGGTCGACGTCACGGTCAAGAAACAGCACAGCTTCATCAAGGGCCTCGGCTTCGAGCGCATGGCGAAGGTGCTCGGCACCGGGCTGCTCACGAGCGAAGAGCCTATTCACCTGCGGCACCGCCGCATGATGCAGCCGCCGTTTCACCACCATCAGCTTGCCGACTATGCGGCCATGATGCAGCGCATCACCCGTGATCACCTTGACGGCTGGAGCGAGGGTGACGAGGTCGACGCCAACCACGAGTTCATGCGACTGACGTTTCAGATCGTGGCACAGCTGCTGTTCGGTACCGACATCGACCGCTATGCCGACGGCGTTCAGCACCACATGGGTCTGGCGATTGATCGCATCGAGCGCACCATGCTGCCCGGCCTCAGTCGCTTCGACCAATCGCGGTTGCCCTACTTTGTGGCGTTTAAAGAGTCGGCTGACTACCTGGCGAAGGTCGCCGACGACATCATTGCGCAGCGGGTGGCGGATGCCGCTGCCGGCGCACCCCTCGGCGACGACCTGCTCGGCCTGCTGCTGGCGGCCCGCGATGCCGACGACGGCAGCGCCCTCAGCCATGACGAGGTGCGCGACGAAACCCTCACACTCATTCTGAGCGGCCACGAGACCACGGCCAACGTGCTCACCTGGGCGGTGTGTTACCTGCGCGATCGTGACGACTTGTGGGCTGCACTCGCCGACGAGGCGGAGGAATACCTGCCCGAGGGCGAAATGCCCGACCTGCGCCGCGTGCTCGCCGCACCGACGGCTCACGCGGTGATGAACGAAGCCATGCGACTCGCCCCACCCGTCTGGGTGGCCCCCCGACGCGCGATCGCCGACGTCGAGGTCGACGGGGTGCCGGTGCCGAAAGGCGCGCACGTACTCGTGTCGCAGTATGCGAGTCATCGCAGCGAGCGGTTTTTTGAGCATCCTGATGCTTTCATGCCCGAGCGCTGGACGCCGGATTTTGAGGCCAGCCTGCCCCGCGGAGCCTACTTTCCGTTCGGGGCGGGCACGCGCAAATGCCTCGGCGACCAGTTCGCCCTGCTCGAATCGCACATCATCTTGATGGAGCTCGCACGCATGCGGCGGCCTCGGCCGATCGCGCCCGGGCTGCCGAAAGCCGAGCCGCGCGCGACCTACCGGCCGGCCGGGGGAGTGCCCGCCACGATCGTGGGTGCGAGCAGCTAACGGTGGACAGCTAGCCCAGGCTCGACCCGAGCGCGCCCGTGACGTAGGGCACGAGCCAGATGGCCCACACGACTACCGAGAAACGGTGGAAGCTGTGCAGCTCGTTCTCGCGCTTGCGCACGAGCACAATGACTGCCCACGCGAAGTGCACGGCCATGAGAATGAGGGCGATGAGCCCGCTGATGGCCATGACCTGGTTCAGGATGCTCGGCTCAACACCCGCCGCGCGGTTCGCATCTGCGATGAGGCTCATCAGGTAGGTGCCGCTCGCGTCGGCCGTGAGCCCCAGCCCGAAGAACACGGTGTGCCAGGGCTTGAGCACCTTCTGGGTGCGCTCGGCCCACACGCCGATCGTGTAGAAGACGAGGGCCAGAGTGATGAGAATGATCGCGGGAAGCAGCATGAGGTCATTCTGAGGGGGTCTCGCAGTTCTCGCGACCGATACGGCCACAGTCAGGACGAAGGTCCTGTGCCCGACCGCGGCTCGACCGGCTGGTAGTATCTGAAGGTTGCCGTCTAACGGCCGCGGAGAAAGAGAGCTCGAGCATCCTGCTGCGAGCGCCGCGCAACGAGCAGAGAGGGGATCCCATCTATGGCACTCGAATCAGACGTCAAGAAGGCGATCATCGACGAATACGCAACCCATCCCGGTGACACTGGGTCCCCTGAGGTTCAGGTGGCGATGCTCACGCGACGCATCAAAGACCTCACGGAGCACCTGAAAGAGCACAAGCACGACCACCACTCACGTCGTGGCCTGCTGCTGCTCGTCGGGCAGCGTCGCCGTCTGCTGGGCTACCTCTCCGACATCGACATCGAGCGCTACCGCTCGCTGATCGAGCGACTCGGTTTGCGTCGATAACACCGCGAACTTCTTCTGCAAAGGCCGCCCCGAGCAATCGGTGGGCGGCCTTTGTGGTTCACGCGCCTTTTCGGCTATGAGGCGTCTGTCAGCCGCCTCGGCGGCAGACGTGG
>JBBQKE010000219.1:0-3776 GCA_038326585.1 Actinomycetales bacterium
GGCATCGGCGAGGAGGTCGGGCACGATGGGCAACGCGCGGGCGGCGAACTGCCGCGCCCAGCCGAGAAGAGCTGCGGTCGGCTCGCGCTTCCACGGGCTGCCGTTGACGTCATCACCGCGAGCGGTGTGAAAGTGGTGCTCGAAGCGGTCTTCGCTCACGTCGATGTGCAGTTGCCCGTTCGGAAAGTGCAGGAACAGAGTGACGGTGTTGGTCTCGTCGTCGAGATCGGCGTCGATCTCGGGCCGCCCGAAACCTCGTGGAATCGGCGGCAGAGTGCCGATTCCGTCGCCCAGATCAAGCACGGCGCGGAAGGTCTGGTTGGGCAGCCTGAGGGTGGGGTCGGTCACCGCATCACCCTATGCGTTCAGCCGATGGGGGTTCAGCCGATCGTGGTTCAGCCGATGAGGCCCACCACGAGGCCGGCAAGGGTGAGGCCGACGATGTCGCCGCCGACCTCGATCGCCCAGACCTTAAAGCCGTCGCCACCGAACAGGCGGTGCGACAGCGAGCTCGCAGCGGCGAACCCGACGCCCACGAGCAATCCGGCAAGCGCGCCACCGAGGGGCCCGACGGGGCCTTGAACTTCGGCCACGAACCAGACGACGCTGGCGAGCGCGATGACCTGCACGAGGGCACCGAGAGCGGTCATCCCGAAGACGACAGCCATGCCATGTGAGCCTTGCGGGTTGGCCGGGCCTTTGCCTTTGGCGCGCATCCACGCGGGGTAGAAGGTCTTCGGCCCGAACCAGATGGCGCCAGAGATGAAGTAGACGACGAAGCCGGCGAGAACGCCCAGCCAGTTGAGTTCGAGAAGAAACATGGGCGTGAGGCTACTCGCGTGTGGCGCGGTGCGTCTACGGAGGGGCGAGGTCTCTGTCACGCACAGTTCTGCCCACACACTGTGCCTCTCACGGCACATGCTTGGCGGGGCACATACCGAGACTTACGCTTAGCCCGTGTTCTTTCGACGCCTCGTCGCCCGCGTGTTCTGGGCTTTCAGCCGCTGGAAGCTCGTGAGCGAGCCCCCGCCCGATCGCCCCACTGTGCTGGTCGGGGCACCGCACACGTCGAACTGGGACTTCGTGTTCATGCTCGCCATCTGCTGGCGGCTCGATATGCACGTTCGCTGGTTGGGCAAAGAGAGTCTCTTCCGCGGCTGGAAAGGGCCGATCATGAAGCGGCTCGGTGGTATTCCGGTCGATCGGGCGGCGCCCAGCGGGCTCGTCGATGAAGTGCTGGAGCGCATCCGCTCGGGCGAGATCTTCGGCCTCGTGGTCACCCCCGACGGCACCCGCAAAGGCAGCACCCACTGGAAGTCGGGTTTCTACCGCATCGCCCGCGAGGCCGAGTTGCCGGTCACCCTCGGCTACGTCGACCACACCACAATGACGACCGGGCTCGGCCCGACACTCGAGCTCACCGGCGACGTGTCTCGCGACATGGATCGCGTTCGCGCCTTCTACGCCGACAAGTCGGGAGTCAAACCCGAGCACCGCGTCGAGCCGCGGCTGCGTGAGGAGCTCACGTCCTGAGCGAGATCACTTATCGCGCGTCTTCGGCGAGCATGCTGATGACCAGCGCGATCATGAGCTCTTTCTCTTTCGGGTCGCTCATGGCGACCATCAGGGTGATTGCGGCAAGTGCGTTGTTGGAGATTCGCGGCACCCCCAGAGCACCGTCAAGTGAGCGGTTGCGGGCCAAGAAGTGCACGAATAGGGCGGCCGCGCTGCGCTTGTTTCCGTCGGTGAGCGGGTGATCTTTCACCACGAGGTAGAGAAGATTCGCTGCTTTCGACTGCACTGTCGGGTAGAGCTCAACCCCGCCGAAGCCTTGATAAATGGTCTCGACGACGCCGCGCAAAGAGCCGCCACGCTCGCCGCCGAACAGCGTGTCGGCCGGAAACTCTGCGGCGACCTGGTCGATCACGGTGCGGGCCTCGTCATAGCTCAACCTCCACGTCGGTGAAGTGCCGCTCGTCGTCGCGATGTCGCCTTCGTCGTAGGCGCGCAGCGTGCGAAGGCTCGGCAGGTAGCGTTGCACGACCTCGGCAACTCCTGCAACGAGTTCGTCACTAGAGCGCGCGAGCACCTGCACGATGGTGCCAAGTTGCTCGAGCCGGCGAGCGCTGAAGGCAACCCCCTCGACCATGTAACGCTTGAGGATCTCGTTCGCCCACCGACGAAAGTGCACTCCTTCGGCTGACTTCACGCGATAGCCGACCGAGAGCACCATGTCGATGTTGTAGTGCTCGACCAGACGTTCGACCGTGCGATCACCCTCGAGTTGAACTGTCGCAAATTTTGCGACAGTTGCAATTCCGTCGAGTTCTTCACCTTGAGCGTTCAGAACGTGTTTGCCGATCGTCTTGACGTCTCGGCCAAAAAGAGTCGCCATTTGAGCACGCGTCACCCACACCGTTCCATCGCCCGTCTTGACAGACAGTTCGACAGCACCACTTGCTGAGCGATAGAGCTCGACACCGGGTGTCTCGGTCACGGAACACCTCAATCTTCTCTCAGCGCACTCGGATGGATGGCTCAAGCTCGTCGTTTCAGGCGCCAGGCTATCCGGCACCCCCGACACGTCCGGTCGTCCCACGCTGACCGTTCAGCATGAATTCCATCCGGGCGTCGACATGAGCACCTGCTCCGCGCCGAACTCTTCGAACCGTGCACGCTCCGTCATTCCGAGTGAGCGCAGAAGAGCAATGGAACGATCATTGGCGGCCTGCGTCGCAGCGATCACGGGCGCGCCGTCTGTGACGTCGCGCAGTGCCCAGTCGAGCACTGGCGCGCAGGACTCTCTTGCAATGCCCTGCCCCCACACCTCTGGCACGAACTCATACGACAGCTCAATATGCCCCGTTCGGTGAGGGCCGATGTGGATGAGACCGATCGGCTCGCTCGACGCTGTGAGGACCACGGCGAACACGCCCCGCCACGGCGTCTCCACCACGCGCTTCGGGATCTCCTCTGCGGCGACGGGGCCACCGAGGAACGCCCGTACCTGCGGATCTGAGTAGAGCCGCTCGAAGAGTGCCGCGTCAGAGTCGCGGGCATCGCGAACTGTCAGCCGCTCGGTGATGATCGGTTCAATCGGCCACTCCACAAGCGCTCAGCCCTACACGTTGAACCGGAACTCGACCACGTCGCCGTCGTGCATGACGTAGTCCTTGCCCTCGATGCGGGCCTTGCCCTTCGCGCGGGCTTCGGCGACCGAGCCGCAGGCGACGAGGTCGTCGAATCCGATGATCTCGGCCTTGATGAAGCCACGCTCGAAGTCGGTGTGGATGACGCCTGCGGCCTGGGGGGCCTTCCAGCCCTTGCCGATGGTCCAGGCGCGCGACTCTTTCGGGCCGGCCGTCAAGTACGTCTGCAGTCCGAGGGTGTCGAAGCCGATGCGCGCGAGCTGCGACAGCCCGCTCTCGGTCTGGCCAGTCGAGGCGAGCAGCTCGGCTGCATCGTCAGCATCCATACCGATGAGTTCGCTCTCGATCTTCGCGTCGAGGAAGACCGCCTGAGCCGGGGCAACGAGCGCAGCCAGTTCGGCCATGCGCGCAGCGTCGCCGAGCACACCCTCGTCGACGTTGAACACGTAGATGAAGGGCTTCGCACTCAGGAGGCCGAGCTCGCGGATCGGCGCGGCGTCGAAACCAGCGGAAGAGAGGGTGGTACCGGCGGAGAGCAGGGCGTGAGCATCCTGCGCCGCCTGCAGCACTGAAGGGTCGGCCTTCTTGCCCTTGACCTCTTTCTCGTACCGCGGAATCGCCTTCTCG
>JBBQKE010000220.1:0-3697 GCA_038326585.1 Actinomycetales bacterium
CTCATGGTCGCGACCGGCCGCGGCCGCGTGCAGTCGGCCATCGCCCGCGCCTACAACAGTCGGTTCGGGCTGGGGGGTGGGGCCTACCACGGCGGAGCATCCGAAGGGCCGGCCGAGAGCGCCTACCTGGGCATCATGCGACGCGCACCGCTCGAACGGGTGGGCCTCTATGACGAGGGCCTCAAGCGGGGCGAAGACTGGGAGCTCAACCTGCGGCTGCGCGAGGCCGGTCAGCTGGTCTGGCTCGACCCGGCCCTGCGCGTCGCCTACTGGCCGCGCGACACCTGGGGCAAGCTTGCTCGCCAGTTCACGGCCACCGGCATCTGGCGCGGCGAGCTCGTGCGCCGCCTCGGAGGCCGCAATTCGCTGCGCTACTTCGCACCGCCCGCACTGCTGCTCTCGAGTGCGCTGAGCCTCGTGCTGCTCGTGCTCGAGCTCACGGGCGTGGTCTTGGGCCTCGCCGCGTGGCTGCTGTCGGTGGTCTACCTGGGCCCGGTGCTGTATGGCGTGCTTCTGCTCATGCTGCTCGTGGTGCGCTCGAGCGGCGTGCGCTTCGCCGACCGCGCCACGTTCGTCGGCGTGATCGTGGTGATGCACTTCAGCTGGGGAGCAGGGTTCATGCGCGGCCTCGTCGTCGGCGCTCGCGACGCCGTCGACCGCTCGCGCATCGAGTCCTAGCGCGGCTCAGCGCGCGTCGAGCATCCCCGCCCCGATGATGCGCGCCACGACGCGCTCGGCGGCGGCGCCGTCATCGAGCGCATTGAAGCGCTCCCGCCAGGCCTGCAGTGCGGGGGATGCCTCGCTCGCGCCGCCCGCCTCCGCCAGCCGAGCGAGCTCGCGCAGCACGCCCGCACGGGTCTCGGTGACCGTGACGGGGGCCTCGGCGAGCAGGTCGAAGTAGAAGCCGCGCAATTCGCGCTCATAGTGCTCGCGGTCGGGCGCGAAGAGTACGAGGGGAGTGCTCGTGGCGGTGATGTCGAACATGAGCGAGCTGTAGTCGGTGATGACCACGTCGGCGGCGAGCAGCAGTTCGGCCATGTCGGGGTAGGTGGTCACATCGACGAGCCCCGGAGCATCGAGGTCGCGACCGTGCCGCAAGGTGCGACTGTGGCCGCGCACGAGCACGACGTGCTCGCTCGGCAGGCCGGCGAGTGCGGCGGGCAGGCTCGGCAGGTCGAGGTAGTCGACGATCTCACGGGCGTCGTCGCGCCACGTCGGGGCGTAGAGCACCGCGCGCTGCCCGGGTCGAACTCCGAGCCTCGCCCGCAGGTCGTCGCGCTCAGAGGTGCCGACCAGATTCTCGACGCTCGTCACGAGTGCGTCGTTGCGGGGATACCCCTCGACCCAGATCGGGCCGCCGAACGCGTACGCGCGCCGAAAGATCTCGGCGGCATAGTCGTTCTGCGCGAGCAGCACATCCCACCGACGGCTCTCACGCCGCACGGCGATGCGCGTGCGCAGGCCGACGCCGTCGCGGTCGAGCGCAAGCCGTTTGAGCATGGTGCCGTGCCAGGTCTGCAGCACGGTCTGGTGGGGGCGGGGCATCCACCGTTTGCGCACCCAGTCGTTGACGACCAGCAGGCGGGCATCGGCGCGCACGCGCCACCACTCGGCCGAGCCTTCGACGATCGCAATCGCCCCCTCGGGCACCGCGATCGAGCGGTCGACCACCGACCAGTAGCGCGTCACCCCGGGCTGCACGCGCGCGAGTTCGCGGTCGATCGCGAGGGGGTTGCACGCGGCCGTCTGGCTGTAGAAGCTCTCGAAGAAGACGGCGTTCTCGGGGGTCGCGGTGCGCTGGCGGTACTGCTTCTCAAGGCGCCTCTGGGCGGATGCTCCGCGCTCGTCGTCGGCCAGCGGAGCCGCGACGCGCAACACGAGGGTTCCGGCGTCGGCGCGCAACTGGGCCCGCAGCCACGGCGACCGGAAGCCCGGGTCGAGCTCGGTGCTCACGATCGCGCGGGCGCTCGAACGCGCATCGCCCTCGAGCGTGACGTCGAGCCGGTAGTCGTCGCTGCGGGGCGGCAGCTGCGCGGCCCCCCACCGGTCGCTGAACAGCGAAGCGCTGGCGTTGAACTCATCGCCGTGCTGCGTGACCGTGAGGTCGATGACCTGGCGCGGGCCGACGAGCGCGAGACGGGTGATCGTCCGCGGCGCCGTGCCGCGAAGGGTGATCGCGTGGTCGTCGAGCTCGGCGTCGGTCACGACCAGGCGGCGTGCGGCGTGCGCGAACCCCGCGTTGTCGTCAGGTGCCGTCGCTACGACTTCAGGGATTCGACTCGAACTGACGACAGCGGGAGCGGAGGGCGCGTTCGACATCGGCTCACCGAGCAGCGCGACGATCGCAGCGTGCACACGTTCGGTCGCGCGGCCGTCGAGGTGGTCGACGGCCTCGTCTCGCAGCCACGCGGCGTGGGCGAGCGCGGCCTCGCGACCCGCGCCCTCGAGCACCGCGCCGAGCCGGTCGAGCGCCTCGGCCCAGGTCGTCGCGGGCTCGCCGCCGCTGAACTCGCGATAGGGCTGGTACAGCCCTCGGGTCGCGAGGTACTGCGCCAGGTCGGGCGCGAAGTAGACGCTCGGCACCCCGGCGATGGCGGCGTCGAACGCGATCGAGCTGTAGTCGGTGACGAGAGCGTCGAGCGCTGGAATGGCCGGCGTGACATCGGTCAGGGCATCGCGGCCGAGCAGCCGGATGCGCGGCGAGCTCGCGGCGCCCTCCGCATACGACCCCGCGCCGAGTGGGTGCGAGCGGATCAGCAGCGTCGCGCCAGTGCGGTCGGCCCAGGCTGCGATCGCCTGCCACTCGGCCGGGGTGGGGATCGCAGCATCCGTCGCCCCATCGCGCCAGGTGGGGGCGTAGAGCGCGACCGGTCCACTCTCGGGCAGAGCTGCCCCGCCTGCCGCGACGAGTGCGCGCGAGAGGAGGTCGCGCGCGGCCGCCCTCCGCGACGCGGGGGTGCCGACGAGCAGCACGTCGTCACGTGGGTCTCCCGTCACGATGACGCGCGACGCGGGCAGCCCGAACGCCGAGCGGATGCGCGCCGCCACGAGGTCGGATGCGACGGGGAACAGCGCGATCTGCGCCGCGGCCCTCCGGTAGAGCCCGGCCATGATGCGGCCGACTCCGGGCAGCGAGCCGATGAAGGGCAGCCGCAGAGTCGCGCCCGTGTCGAGGTGCAGGCGCTTGAGCGGGATGCCGTGCCAGAGCTGCACGACGCGCGCACCGCTCACGCCGAAGCGGTTCACATCGCCGAACCCGTGCGTCACGACGACCACGCCGGCGCGCAGCGTCGCCCAGAGCCCGCGCAGCCCGCGCTTGGGCAGTGCGCGCATGCCGCGCGCCCGGGCCTCCGCGAGCTCGGTGTCGCTCGAGGCGAGCCACGTCAGGTGACGGTCGGGGTCGACGGTCAGCACGTGGTCGTGCAACGCGAGCGCGCCCTCACCCAGGCCGATGCCCGAGGCGAAGACCCATCGGCGAGAGCTGCGCGGCACGAGCACGGCGACGAGCGCCCCGAGCGCATAGAGCGGGGCGCGAGCGAGAACGCGCGCGTTGCCGGCGCTGAACGTAAAGCGGGCCATCGCGCCCGATTCTGTCACGCCGGCGCCGTTCGCAACTCAGGCAGAAACAACTGGAGTGACGTGTCAACCGGTCACATGAGTCCGCTCTGCCTGAGTTGCGAACAAGTCGGTAACGGTG
>JBBQKE010000221.1:0-3693 GCA_038326585.1 Actinomycetales bacterium
GCCGAGAACGCTCGCGCCGGCCGCCCCGCGGGCATTCGCATCAAGATCAATTCCCTCGTCGATGAGGCGATCATCGACGCGCTCTACCGCGCGAGCCAGGCGGGCGTGCCGGTCGATATCGCGGTGCGGGGGGTGTGCGCACTCGTTCCGGGCATGGATGACCTCAGCGAGAACATCCGCGTGCGCAGTGTGCTCGGCCGCTACCTTGAGCACTCGCGCATCTTTGCGTTCCACAACGACGGCGACCCGCAGGTCTACATCGGCAGCGCTGACATGATGCACCGAAACCTCGACCGCCGCATCGAAGCACTCATCCGCCTCGCCGACCCCGCCCATCTGACCTATATCGACGAGCTGTTCGACACCACGATGAGCGCGACGATTGCGTCGTGGCACTTGCAGCCGAACGGCGACTGGCAGCGGGTGCACCAGGATGAGAAGGGTGAACCTCTCGCCGACCTACAGAATGTCGTCATGACCTCGATCGCAAGCCGGCGACGAAGCGGGGCCGCCCGCGCATGACACCCGCATCCGTGTCGACCCGCCCTGATGTCGTGCAGGCGGCCGGTGCCGTCGTCTGGAAGATGGTCGACGGCAAGGCGCGCATTCTGCTCGTACACCGCACGCAGCACAAAGACGTCTCGCTGCCGAAGGGCAAAGTCGACCCGGGCGAGACGCTGCCGCACACGGCCGTGCGCGAGATCGCCGAAGAGACCGGGTTCGACGTCATTCTCGGCGCCCCGCTCGGCACGGTCGAGTACCCGTTGCCGAACGGGCGCGACAAAGTCGTGCACTACTGGTCGGCCGAAGTGGATGCGGGCCACGCCGAGCGTCACAGCTACGAGGCGAACGGTGAGATTCGCGCACTCGAATGGGTGCCTCTCGCGAAGGCTGCCAAACGCTTGACCTACGCGCACGACGCCGACGTCGTTGAGCGCTTTGCGGCGCAGATGGATGCTGAGCATGCCCGCACCTTCGCGCTCATCGTGCTGCGCCATGGCAAGGCGATGCCGCACGAGCAGTGGGACGGCCCTGATCACACCCGGCCGCTGCTGCACCGCGGGCTCGAGCAATCTCGCTCGGTCGCCGGCGGCATCGCGGCCTTTGGCCCCGAGGTGCTCGTCTCGAGCACGGCCGCGCGCTGTGTTGCGACAATCGCGCCGACCGCAGAAGCCCTGGGCCTCGAGGTCAAGACGTCCACGGCCATCAGCCAAGACGCCTACGCGGGTGACGGCGCCCGCGTGCGCAAGCAGGTCGAGAAGCGCCTCTCACGCGGCATGACGACGGTGCTCTGCAGTCACGGCCCGGTGATTCCGCAAATCATCGCCGCCGCCGTCGACCTCTCTGGCGCTGAAGTGACCCCCCTCGTGCGCCGCAGTGCCGCGCTGTCCACCGGCGAATACACCGTGCTGCACTTCGCCCGCGACACTGAGAACCTGCTCCTCGTCGCTCTCGAGACGCACAACCCCGCGCTCGTGGGTTGAGCGGCTTCGCGCCCCGTTAACCTCCCGTTCACCCGCACGCCCGAGCCTGGCCATCGAGCCTCCTTAGCGTGACATCGCGCGGCCTCCTGCGTCGTGCGAGCAGTCCTGAATTCGATCCCCGAAGGGAACCCCCACAGTGAACATCACGCGTGTTGGCAGCTTTGCTGCCTTGAGCGTCGCAGCGGCCCTCGTTCTGAGCGCTTGCGCTGCGAACGAGACCGAAGAAACCCCGACCGAAGAGCCCATGACCCTTTCCGGAACCCTGGTCGGCGCTGGCGCGTCGTCGATGGGAGCCGCTCAGGAGTCGTGGATCGCGGCCTTCCAGACCGCCAACCCCGACGTCACCGTCACCTACGACCCGACCGGATCGGGTGCCGGTCGCGAGACCTTCGCCGGCGGCGGTTCTGACTTCGCCGGTTCTGACCGCGCATTCAACGATGAAGAGCTGGGCGGCGGTGTTGAGTTCACGGCGTGCGCGCCTGACTCGGCGATCGTGCAGTTGCCGCTCTACATCTCGCCGATTGCCGTCATCTTCCAGCTGGAGGGCATCGACTCGCTCAACATGAGCGCCGACGTCATCGCGAGCATCTTCGCGGGCGCCATCACGAACTGGAACGACCCGGCGATCGTCGCGTTGAACGACGGAGTCGAGCTTCCTGACCTCGCCATCACCGCCGTGCACCGCTCAGACGACTCGGGAACCACCGAGAACTTCACCGACTACCTGTTCCAGGCTGCTCCGTCGATCTGGACCGAAGAGCCGGACGGCGTCTGGCCGTTCGAGTCGGGTGAAGCAGCCCAGGGAACCTCGGGTGTCGTGGATGCCGTCACCAACGGCACCGGAACGATCGGTTACGCCGACGCTTCGCGCGCAGGCGACCTGGGCACCGTTGCGGTTCAGATCGGCGAGGAGTTCGTTCCGTTCTCGCCCGAGGCTGCTGCCGCGATCGTGGACGCCTCGCCGTTCATCGAGGGCCGTGCCGATGTCGACTTGAGCATCGAGCTCGACCGCACGCCTGACAGCGCCGCTTACCCGATCGTTCTCGTCGCCTACACCATCGCGTGCGAGACCTACGCGGACTCGAGCAACGTTGAGTTGGTCAAGGCATACCTGACCTACCTGGCCAGCGCTGAGGGTCAGTCGAACGCAGCTGACAATGCAGGCTCCGCTCCGATCTCGGCGTCGCTCTTCGATCGAGTGACCGCCGCGATCGACGCGATCAGCTAGTAGCGGTACCACCGACGTCGTGGGGTGCGGGCGCAGTTGCCTCCGCACCCCACGACCGTCAGACTGGGCCTCACGGCTCACTCGTCTCTCAGCCTCTCAGCCCCCGGAAGGACTCCGCGTCGATGACTGCCACCGAAGCTCCCGAGGCGAATACGCGCATTCGCGTGAAGCAGCGCCTGGGCGATGTCGTCTTCTCGCGGGCTTCGCTCATATCGGGCGTCACGATCCTCGTCATCCTCGCACTCGTTGCAAGCTTCTTGATCGCGCAGAGTTTGCCCGCGTTGGTGGTGGAATCTGAAGAGTTCATCGGATCCCCTGCGTCGCTGTGGGATTACGTCTGGCCCTTGGTGTTCGGCACGGTCTGGTCAGCGCTTCTCGCCCTCGCGATGGCGCTGCCTCTCGCGATCGGCATCGCACTCTTCATCTCGCACTATGCACCGAGGCGCCTGTCTCAGTTCCTCGGGTACATCATCGATCTGCTGGCCGCGGTTCCTTCGGTCGTGTTCGGCCTCTGGGGCATCGGCGTTCTCGCTCCGGCGGTGCTTCCGGTGTACACCTGGCTCGTCGACAACCTGGGATGGTTCCCGTTGTTTGCCGGCCCCGTCTCGGGAACCGGGCGCACGATTCTCACGGCCGCCATCGTTCTGGGTGTGATGATCCTTCCCGTCATGACGGCGATCTGTCGGGAGATCTTCTTGCAGACTCCGGTCTTGCATGAAGAGGCCGCCCTGGCGCTCGGCGCGACTCGCTGGGAGATGATCACGATGGCGGTGCTGCCGTTCGGGCGCCCCGGCATCATTTCGGGTGCAATGCTCGGCCTCGGCAGGGCGCTCGGCGAGACGATGGCGGTGGCCATGGTGCTGTCAGCCACGGGGATCATCACGATCAACTTGGTCAGTTCGAGCAATCCGTCGACCATCGCCGCGAATATCGCGCTGAGCTTCCCCGAAGCATATGGAATCAACGTCAACCTGCTGATCT
>JBBQKE010000222.1:0-3671 GCA_038326585.1 Actinomycetales bacterium
GAGCCTGACGGCGCGCGAGACTCCGCAGGCCTACTTCCAGAAGTTCGCGTCGCGCCCGAAGGCCTAGCCTTCCCGACGAGTCGTAGGCTGGGGCGCACGCCCCGGTAGCCCAATTGGCAGAGGCAGGCGACTTAAAATCGCCACAGTGTGGGTTCGAACCCCACCCGGGGTACTCATCACGGCGCGGCTACCGCAGCACCGGCGCGACCCATCGCACCCACACGGTGACGGCGACGAGCACGGCGGCGAGTGCGGCGGCGAGCAGAATGAGCGCCGCGAGCGGGAAGGCCGGGCCCGAGGCGAGGATCGCGCCGACGAGCGACGCGGAGACGACGGCGATCGCCGCCCAGGCCGGCCGCGACGCGGCGTAGAGGATGCGGCCCGGTAGCGGGCCGATCGGCAGCAGCAGCATCAGCAGAGAGCCGAGCCCGCCGAGCGCCATGGCCGCCGCGGTCTCTGCCCACAGCGTCATCCAAAAGCCCGTGCCGGCGCTCAACAGGTCGTGCGCCGCCCACCCGATCATGGCGAGCGCGGCCACGCCGCTCGTCTGAGCAACAGCGACTCCCGCGAGCGCTCGTCGGCTTGAGCCGAGCACGGCAGCAGCGGCGATGAGCACTCCGACGAGCAGGGGCGGTTGCAGCTCGGCGAAGCGCGAGACCAGCGCCAGCAGTAGCGCGGCGATCAGAATGCCGGGCAGCAGACGCACACCGACGCGCACGCGAGATACCCGCCCGGCGATGCGGGCTGGCAACAGCACGCCGACGATGTTGAGCACCACCAGCCCGAGACCTATCGCTGCCGTCAGTCGTAGGTAGCGCACCTCGGCATCGATGCCTCCAGAGAGTGCAGCGATGATCGCGGCTCCGCCGAGCGTCGCGGCGGCGACGAGAACGGGCGAGAGCGTTCGACGGGGCAGTTCTTCGAGCTCACCGAGGCGGTTGCGGCCGGTGAACCGAACTCTCGGCGCGACCGACCGAGGCCGCACGTGCGTCGCGAACCAGCGCAGCGGCACTGCGAGCAGCAGCAGATATGCAAGCCCGGCGATCGGGGCGAGCAACCACCCGCCTCGCTCGATCACCTCCGCAGCGGTCGGCAACGACCCGCCGAATCCGGTTGCCGTCCCCCAGTTCGACGTGATCGGGGTGACCGGTGGCGGTGCCCCGGGCCCACCCGGGATCGAGGGTGCCGGTGTCGGTGCAGACTGAGTCTCGGTCGGGCTGGGCTCGGTTTCGGGCTCCGCCGGGAGCGGGTCGGCCGGCGGTGGCGCGGCGGCACGCTCGTACCGCACCTCAACCCGTGCGCTCGCGGCGCTGAAGTTGCCGGCGGTGTCTCTCTGCAGGGCCTGCACAATGAAGGTGCCGGTGCGTGGCCAGCGCAGCGGGCAGGCCCAGCTGCCGGACGCGGTGACCGTCGTCTCGCACGCGAGACTGCCGTTGAGGAAGACCTGCAGCAGAGCATCCCGCTCACCTCCGCCCCGCGCGGTGACGCCGGCGAGCGTCGTCGAACCCGGCCTCGGTGACGTGATCGTCGGCGCCGGAGGGGGCGTGCGGTCGATCGTGGCTGTGACAGCTCTAGAAAAGCCCGACCACTCGGGGCCGAGCGAGGCGAGAGTCTGCCGAGCTCGCACCTGGTACGTGCCGCTCGGCAGGTCGACGACGCACGACCAGAAACCGCTGCCGAGGGCCACGGGACAGGGGTGCACGGTCGTTCCACCCGGGCCAGTCGACGAGAGCTCTACGTCGGCTCCCGGCTCGGCACGCCCACTGAAGCGCCCCGTCGTGGTCGTCGTCGAACCAGAACCGTCGATCGACGGCGCGGCGAGCACCCGCAAGGTCAACGGAACCATCGGCTCGACCGAGTCATCACTGAGAGTCTCGTCACCGGTGAACTCGACGACGCCGTTCGGCACCGCCAGGCCCGTACACGCGAAGGTTTCGGCCGCTGCGTCGGTGACGGTGCACACGATTGCGCCGGCGCGACGAATGACGAGGGTGCTGCCCGCACTCTTGCCGCCCGAGATGGTCACGGTCGCGGCCGACACGAAGTCAGAGGGCGGGATGTCGAACTGGGCCGCGGCTGCCGCAGGCTGCGCCGGAGCGACGACGAACACTGCCGCGGCGAGGGCAGCCAGCGCCGCCGCGACAACCCAGCGCCTGGCCCGCGGCGGTTCGTGGAGAGTCGGGTGCCGAGCGCGTCGCCGCATG
This sequence comes from Actinomycetales bacterium, assembly GCA_038326585.1. Lineage (GTDB taxonomy): Bacteria > Actinomycetota > Actinomycetes > Actinomycetales > Microbacteriaceae > Microcella. The sequence goes on from JBBQKE010000222.1 coordinate 2,205, forward strand.
CTGCACCCCCGTTCTGACCTGCCGCTGGCCATTCTCCCAGCAGAGACCCTGTCGTGGCCCGCAGGCCCGCCCTATGCTGTGGACTATGGAATTCCTGGTGATTTTTGGTGTGCTTGTTCTGCTCGTCGTCGTGGCGGGCATCTACCTCTGGGCGACGTATAACTCGCTCGTGACGCTCAACGTGCGCGTCGATGAGGCGTGGAGCGACATCACGGTGCAACTCAAGCGCCGTGCCGACCTGCTGCCGAACCTGATCGAAGCCGTCAAGGGTTATGCCGCCCACGAGAAGCAGGTCTTCGAAAACGTGACGAAGGCGCGGGCCGAGACGCTCAGCGCTCAGGGTCCGGCCGAGGCCGCTGCTGCCGAGAATCACATGCAGACGGCGCTCAAGAGCATCTTCGCCGTGGCCGAGGCCTACCCCCAGTTGCAAGCGAGCCAGAACTTCTTGCAACTGCAGGGCGAGCTCGTCGATACCGAAGACAAGATTCAAGCCTCGCGCCGGTTCTACAACGGCGGAGTGCGCGAGCTCAACGTGAAGATCAAGCAGTTCCCGAACACGCTGTTCGTGCGGGGCCTGGGCTTCACCGAGCGCGACTTCTTCGAGGTGGCCGACTCGGCGGCGATCGCCGAGCCGCCGCGCGTGCAGTTCTGATCCACCCAGCCCTGACCCCGCGTTCGGAGGACTAGGTGTATCGCGCCATTGCGGCGAACAAGCGCAACACGGTGTTCATCATCGTGCTGTTCGTCATCATCATTGGGCTCTTGGGCCTCTTCGCCGACTTCTATTTCGACGGCAACTTCGGCATTTTCATCGGCACGCTCGTGGGCGCGACGATCTACACGATCATCCAGTACTTCGCCGCGGGCTCGCAGGCACTGTCGATCTCGGGGGCGAAGCCAATCACCAAGGCCGACAACCCCCGCCTCTACCGCATTGTCGAGAACCTCGCGATCACCGAGGGTCTGCCGATGCCGCGCGTCTACGTGATCAACGATCCGGCGCCCAACGCCTTCGCTACGGGTCGAGACCCGAAGCACGCGAGCGTAGCGGCGACCACCGGTCTGCTCGAGATCATGAACGACCGCGAGCTCGCCGGCGTCATGGCTCACGAGATCGGGCACGTGAAGAACTACGACATCAGGGTTTCGACCATCGTGTTCGGGCTCGTCGTCGCTGTGGGCTTCATCGCTGACGTGCTCTTCCGCATGGCGTTCTGGGGCGGCAGCCGCAACAACAACGGCAACCCGATCATGCTCGTGCTCGGGCTCGTCGCCATGATCGTGGCGCCCCTTGTGGCCGCTGTCGTGCAGGCCGCCGTCTCCCGGCAGCGCGAGTACCTCGCCGACGCGACCGGCGCACTCACCACGCGCGACCCCGAGGCGCTCGCGAGCGCGCTGCAGAAGCTCGGCGACTATGCCCGGCCGATGCAGCGCCAGAACTCGACGACGGCGCACCTCTACATCAGC
>JBBQKE010000223.1:0-3671 GCA_038326585.1 Actinomycetales bacterium
CGGGGCCGCTTCGCCGCATCCGCATCGACGGGCTGTCGGATGCTCGCCGCGCCTCGCTCGACCGCCAGCGCCACGCGCTCACGTCGAAAGTTGTGGCGGCCTACAGCGACTCGTTCTGGGCGGCCGACGGACTCAACGGCACGGCATATACCGAGGTCGGCATGCTCGGCGGCACCTGGGTGCAGCGTGACGGGATTCTCTCGGCTCTCGTGCCGCCCGAGCGGCAGAGCGCGTTTCTCGCGACCTCGCCTGGGCGGCTTCACGCCGAGCTTCTCGACGAACTCGTCGCCGCCTTCGGGCCGGCGGCGCGCGACGCGCAGCAGGTGGCCGTGCGGCGCTGGGCCATCGACCCGTTCACGCTCGGTTACATCACGAGCTGGCGCCCGGGCGACGTCGTGGGGGTCGGGCCGCTGCACGGCACGCACGAGCCGCCGTTCTATGTCGCCGGCAGCGACCAGTGGGTGTGCGGCTATATGGAAGGTGCGGTGCGCACGGGTCGCGCGGCCGCGGCGGCGGCGCTTTCCCAGGGCGGTTGACCGTTCTCGCACGCCGTGCGGCGCAGGCCCGGATGTGCCACCATGAGGGCACCTAGTATCCTGACGACAGCAATCCCAGCGAGAAGGGTGCCCGCCGTGCCCCGAACTCCAGACAGTAGGTCCGCTCGAGAGGGGCGCGACCCACAACTCGGCGAAGCGCTCGATCAGATCGCCGATGGGCTGATCTTCTTCGATCGACAGTGGCGCTACACCTATCTCAACCGTGCGGCCGAGCAGTACTTGCGGCTCACCGCCGACCAGGTCGTGGGCAAGACGCTCGGGGCGCTCTTTCCGGGAGACCCTGCCGAGAGAGACTTCGGCGAGCCGCTGCGTCGAGCCATGGCGAACGGTGAGGTCACCTACGTTCGTGCGTACCACGCGACGCTCGATCTCTGGCTGGAGACCCGCACGTATCCCACGGTCGACGGCATCGCTGTGCATATGCGAGATGTCTCTGACCTCGAGCGTCAACGGCGTGAGCTCGATGAGGCGACCCAGCGTGCGGTGCGCCTGAGCTCTCTGCTCGACATCTCGAACGAGGCCTTCATAACCGAAGACCTCGACAACCGGGTGACGTATTGGAACAGCGGTGCGGAGCAGATCTACGGCTGGACGAGAGAAGAAGCGGTCGGCCGCGATATCCGTGAGCTCATCTACGACGATGCGACGCGGTTCGACGAGCCCGCTGCGACGTTGGCCGCCACGGGAAGGTGGTCGGGAGAGCTTCGGCAACGCTCGAAAGACGGCAGGAGCATCGTCGTCGCGTGCCGCTGGCAGGCCATTGTCGATGACGAGGGGAGGCCGACGAGCTACTTCGCCGTCAACTCTGACGTCACCGCTCTGCGCGAGCAGCAAGAGCAGCAGAGTCGCGCGCGGCGTCTCGAGAGCCTCGGCACGCTGGCCGGCGGAATCGCGCACGACCTGAACAATGTGCTGACTCCTGTGCTCATGTCGGTGCAGCTCTTGCGCACCATGCACCCCGCGCGCGAGCAAGCCGAATTGCTTGACGGCATGCAATCTGCGATCACCCGGGGTGCGAACATGATCAGCCAGGTGCTCTCGTTCGCACGAGGAGTCGAGGGCGCTCGAGATGCCGTGCATGTTTCCAGCCTGATCGATGAGCTCGGCACACTCACTCTCGCTATGCTTCCGAAGTCGATCGATGTCGAGATCGACCACACTGCGGCGCCGCCCCTCTGGGGGGATGCGACTCAGATTCTGCAGGTGCTCGTCAACCTCGTGACCAACGCTCGAGACGCTATGCCCGACGGCGGCACGTTGCGAATATCTGCGCAGGAGCATGAGGTCACATCGAGCCCCGAGGTGCCGTCGATTCTCGAGCCCGGACGTTATGTGGCCGTGGCGGTCGAAGACTCAGGGCTCGGCATGACCCCCGAGGTGCAGAGTCGCATCTTCGAGCCGTTCTTCACGACGAAGAATCCGGGAGAAGGTACGGGCCTGGGTCTGGCGAGCAGTCTCGCGATTGCGCGCAGTCACGGCGGCTACCTTGACGTGCACAGTGCAGGGGGGGTGGGGTCGCGGTTCACCCTCTACTTTCCTGCGGTGGACGACGCCCACACCGTGAATGCGGATGCTGTGAACCATGACGTCGAGCTGTTGCGGGGGCAGGGAGAGTTGGTGCTCGTGATCGATGACGAGGCGAGTATCCGCTCGATCGTGTCGCAGACCCTCGAGCGCAACGGATACCGCACGGTGCAGGCGCAGAACGGCCGCGAGGCTATGGCACTGCTCCACGAGCACGCTGACAGCGTGCGACTGGTGTTCACCGACATGATGATGCCCATCATGGACGGAGCCGCGACCGCGGCGTACGTTCTCGAAAATCATCCGGGCGTCGCGATCGTCGCCTCGAGCGGGCTGTCGGCTTCTGCCGCGGTCGACCGGGCTCGAGAGGCGGGTGTGCGCCACTTCATCTCGAAGCCCTTCGCCGCAGAAACGCTCCTGCGGACGATCGGCGAGGCCTTGCTCGAGGAATCTCCGCCCCGCTAGAACGGGAACAGCACGGGCACGAGCAGCACCGCCACGGCGAGCTCACGGCGACCGCCATGAGGAAGGGCAGCGGTGAGACCCCCATCTCGTAGGTCACGGAGATCGCGATCGGGGCGCTGATGAGCGCGACACGCGAACTGGGGGGTCTCGAATGTGTGAAGTATCGGTTGAACTTTGCGATGCTTGGGTGTTCGCAAAGCGAACGTGTCCCAGTTTTTGGGACGCGAGTGTCCGACCACCCCCCTCGGGCGCGACTTGACCCCGATGGAGATCCGCCCGTGCCCCAGGTCCTGCTGTCGCGCCGTGAGAAGAGTCGCCCTCGCCGCACCGCCGCTGTCGTTGCCGTGCTGGCGCTCGTCGCCTCTCTCTTCGCGCCCCTCGCGGGTGCGGTGCCCGCTCAGGCCAATACGAACGCGCTGACGATCACGCCCACTGAATGGAACGTCGTGGGCCTCGACAGCAACAACGTCTTGGTCGGGCCCAACCAGTTCTCGGTGGGTGCTCGCGTGTGCAACATCACCGCAACACCGGTGGCCGACGTCACGCTGGAGTGGCAGTGGAACAGCGTGAACATCTACGTCAACATCGATGGGGCTCTGTCGAAGCCGACCTTCACGCTCGCCGCCAACACGTGCGTGAACCGCTGGTGGACGGTCGAGGTGACGCGAAACGCGTTGGCGTATGACACGACCCGTCTCTTCCAGATCTCAGCCAGTTCTCCGAATGCCTTCACGGTCATTACTCCGGCCGCACGCGAGATTTACGTCGAATCACTCATCTCGCAGAACCGCAACAGCACCACGTCGCTCACGGGGCCGACGGATGTCTTCGTCGGCGACCTCGTCAGCTACGTTCTCGATGGCAAGACCGCGACCAACGGCTACGAGCAGCTGTCGGCGGGCCCGACTCTTGACGGCAGCATCTTCGAGATCGTCTCAGTCGCAGCGACGTACAACGTTCCGACCGGGGCCACGAACACCTTCTACTACGCCGACGCGTGCGGCTGGGACCCTGTCATCGGCCCGACTCGGCCCACCGGCACCTATCTCTCCTGCAAAGGCCCGGCGCTCTTCACCGGCGGAAAAGCTGGCGGCAATCCCATTCTTGTCACAGTGACGGCACGCG
>JBBQKE010000224.1:0-3649 GCA_038326585.1 Actinomycetales bacterium
CGGGGGAGTCGGCATGGGCCGCTCCATTCACGCCGGCCAAGTCGTAGTGGCCGACGGCACGGCGCTCGCGGGGCAGAAGGTGCAGCGCGTGCTCACGAACGACCCCGGCATGGGAGTCATTCGCCACATCGATGCGGGCTACGCCGAGGGCGAGCACATCGTCGAGCAGTTCGGCGTGCGCGTGCCGATGCGCGAGGGCGGTCTCGAGTGAACACGACTGGCGCGAGTGTGCCTGGCCCGGGCGGGAACACGCGCGTGCAGCACGCACACTCGCTGCCGCACGACCCGCTCTGGCCGCGGGCGGGCGACTGGCCGACCTGGTCGCCGGGCTCGCGGGCGGATGCCGTGCTAATGGGCATCCCGACCTGGCGAACCTCGCTGTCGCCGGGGCAGGCGCACACGACGCCCGCCGCGATTCGGGGTGCCCTCCCCTACTACAGCGCCGACGCCCTCCTGCGCACACCCCCCTCCGATCGGTCCCGTATCGCGGCCGAGTCGCCGAGCGCCGGTCATACGGGACCGATCGCCGACCGCGGTGCACGGTTGACGGTGCTCGACGCGGGCGATGTGCTCGAGCCCGACGGTGCCGGTGAGGCGGCCGCGACCGCGCGCGTCGCCGAGCTCGCGGCAGCAGCATCCCTCGTCATCGTGCTCGGCGGCGACAACGCCGCGACCGTGCCCGCCGCTCTCGGGGCGTGGGGTGCGCGCATCGCGACCGCGGGCCTCGTGACGCTGGATGCCCACCACGACCTGCGCGACGGCACGAGCAACGGCTCGCCTGTGCGCCGGCTGCTCGAGGCCGGGCTCGACGGGGCACGGGTCAGCCAGCTCGGCATCGAACCGCTCGCGAACTCTCGGGCCTATGCGGCGAGGGCCGCCGAGCACGGCATCACCGTCGTCACTCGAGCCGAGCTGCTGCGCACCCCGATCGAGGCCGCGATGTCGACCGCGCTCGACCGCGCCGCGTCGGCGGGCGGCCCCGTGCACGTCGATCTCGACCTCGACGTGTGCGACCGCAGTGTCGCCCCGGGCTGCCCGGCGAGTGTGCCGGGAGGCCTGAGCGCGATCGAGCTGCGCACCGCGGCTCGGCTCGCGGGGGCTCACCCTTCGGTCACGAGCATCGACCTCACCGAGCTTGACGCCGCGCGCGACTCCGCCGACCAGCGCACGGTGCGCCTCGCCGCGCTGTGCGTGCTCGAGGCGCTCGCCGGGCTCGCGAGCCGAACCGCGCCCCCCGAAGACGATTCGCACCCGGCAGGATGACCGCATGAGCCCTCGAACCGGCACAGCGCTCGGCAGCCTCGTCATCGAGAACATCGGCCAACTCGTCGCGCTCAATCCAGCCGAGCCTGAGCGCCCGATCCGCACCGGGGCCGCGCTGGTCATCGACGAGGGCCGCGTCGCCTGGGTCGGCGAGACCGCCGAGGCCCCCGCCGCCGACACGCGCATCGATGCGGAGGGTGCGGCGGTCATCCCGGGATTCGTCGACAGCCACAGCCACCTCGTCTTCGCCGGCGACCGCGTCGACGAATTCGAGGCGCGCATGGCCGGCCGCGCCTACACGGCGGGCGGCATCCGCACGACGGTCGCGGCGACGCGCGGGGCGAGCGACGACCAACTCCGTGCCCGACTGCACCACCTCGTGGGCCAGGCGCACGCGCAGGGTACGACGACCCTCGAGATCAAGAGCGGTTACGGGCTCACCGTCGACGACGAGGCCCGCGCCCTGCGGCTCGCGCGCGAGATCACCGACGAGACCACCTTTCTCGGCGCACACGTCGTGCCTGGCGAATTCGCCCACGATCGTGGCGCCTACGTCGACCTCGTCTGCGGCGCGATGCTCGCAGCGTGCGCTCCGCTCGCTCGCTGGGTCGACGTCTTCGTCGACTCGGGCGCATTCACCGTCGACGAGGCGCGGCGCGTCCTGTTGGCGGGGCGGGATGCTGGCCTCGGGCTCCGCGTGCACGCCGGGCAGCTCGAGGCAGACGGGGGAGTCGCCCTCGCTGTCGAGCTCGGCGCCGCGAGCGTCGACCACTGCACGCATCTGAGCGACTCCGACGTCGAGGCGCTCGCGGCGAGCGCGCGCGACGGCGAGGGCACGGTCGCGACGCTGCTGCCGCTCGTCGAGTTCTCGACGAAGCAGCCCTACCCGCTTGCTCGCCGCGTGCTCGCCGCGGGCGTCGCCGGGGCGCTCGCGAGCGACTGCAACCCGGGGTCGAACTTCTCGAGCAGCATGCCCCTCGCCATCGCTCTCGCCGTGCGCGAGCTCGGCATGACTCCGCTCGAGGCCCTGGCTGCGGCGACCCGAGGAGGAGCCCGTGCGCTGCGCCGCACCGACGTCGGGCACCTCGGGGTCGGCGCGCGGGGAGATGCGATCATCCTGGATGCTCCCGACTACCGCCACCTCGCCTACCGGCCGGGCGTGCCGCTCGTGCGGCAGACCCTCGTCGGCGGCGAGACGGTGACGCCCAAGGCTCTCGCTCGCGATGCGTCGCCAGAGTAGGCCTTCGCCAGAGTAGGCTCTGGCCACCCCTGTCGAGAGGCCCCTCATGAAACGCCGTATCGCGCTCGAGATCGTACTCATCATCGTCATCACGATCGTGCTGGCCTGGCTGCTCCTCGCAATCTTCGCCCTCGCCGACTCGGCTGACCCGATGGGCACGCTGGTCGACCAGACGCCCCGGGTTCTCTTCGGGGGGCTCGGTGTCGCGATCGCCCTGTGGACGCTGCTCGTCATCATCGGCTCGATCGTGCAGCGCAACCGACGGGTGGGGTGGCGCATCGCGACGCACATCATCTCGCTCATCGCGGCTCTCATCGTGAACATCGGGGTGCTGACAGTTGTCGCCGTGGCCTCAGGTGGCGCGTCAGGAGAAGACTGGGGGCTGATCGTGGTGATCATCGCGGTGGCCGCCGGTGGGGTGCTGCTCGTTGCCGGAACGGTGTCGGTGCTGCTCGTCGAACTCGTGATTCTGAGGCAGAAGAAGGCTTCAGAGCCCGCAGAAACGGCCCCGGAGGTCGTTTCGTAGGCCTATTTCTGGCGTCACCGGCGTGTCGCACGTCAGCGCGACACGCCCGGGTTGCAGGAGTTCGCGCGCTGTGGCAGACTCTTCAAGTTCCACACGCCGCGTTTTCGTACGTGGCTCACTGCCAGGCAGTGCATAGGACGAGCGTCGCACCGAGCAATCGGCAGCGGGTCGCGATGAGCCTAGGCCGCGGGTAGCAGAACACAGCTTTCACCCACCACCACGTGCGAGGGCAACCTTGTGCGAGACCACTGTGCGTTGCGTCAGCACGCGTAGCGAAGGCGACACGCCCGAGCGCGGGGGTCGGGGGCGGGCTAGAGAGTGACAAGCGTTCGTTTGACAGAAGAACAGTGGTGCGACAGCGATTGCGCTCCGCGTGAGGTGCGCCCGTCAAGGGTGCATCACGTCTAAGAAGGAAGAGAGTTGAGCATGGCGGGACAAAAGATCCGCATCCGGCTTAAGTCGTATGACCACGCTGGTCTCGACGCATCGGCGCGCAAGATCGTCGACACGGTCACCCGTGCCGGCGCCACGGTCGTGGGCCCCGTGCCCCTGCCGACGGAGAAGAACGTCATTGCCGTCATCCGGTCGCCCCACAAGTACAAAGACAGCCGCGAGCACTT
>JBBQKE010000225.1:0-3617 GCA_038326585.1 Actinomycetales bacterium
GACCCGCTCGACGCGTACCGCGAGTTCCGCGGCCGTGACGCGGTCATCGAGCCGCTGCTCGAGCGCCGCGGGCTGGTCGCCTGAACGCCCTCAGAACCAGGTGCTGAGGTGCGGCGCGCGAGGGGCACGCAGCAAGGCATCGAGACGCGCGGCTGCCCCAGGTGAACCTTCGGCGACCCGGCCGGCGACGCGCAGGGCGTCGACCGGTGTGCCGCCGAGCAGCAGAGCGCCGAGCGCCTCGACGCCGAGCTCGATAACGGCCGCGCCGCTCGGGGCCCCAGCGTCGGCCGGGGTGACGGTGGCGGCTCCGTTTGCGTCGGTGACGAGCATCCACGCGCCCTCGGCGAAGCCCAGCGCATCGGTGACGCACAGCAGCACAGAATCGGCCGCGGCATAGCGGCGAGCCGAGAGCGCGGTGGGCACGTCGAGCACGCGCAGCCACAGGTGCTCGCGGCGCCCGACCGTCTGCACGGCGCGCGGGTTCGACACGAGCCACGGCAGAGCCTCGTCGACCGGCCGCAGGTGCGCGATCACGGTCGCGACAAGGTCTTGGTCGAGCACGTAGTGCCAGAGTGCGACATATGCGTCGTCGGTCTCAGCGCACAGGTACTCGACCGTCAGGGTGTGATCGGCGAAGTCGGTCTCGTTCTCTGCCACCGAGTAGAGCACGAAGCCCTGCGGTTCGCCGTTCTCGTCGTCGTAGCGGGCTGCTCGCAGCTTCGCTGCGTGGGATGCCGTGCGCGCCGAGAGCGCGAACATGCGGTTCCAATGATGGTCGAGCGGCGGCACCTCGCCGCCCACCTGCTCGTGCGCTCGCGCCGCGATCGCCGGCGCAATCAGGCGCAGGGCGGCCGCCGTCACCCGGTGCACGCGACCGGCGGGCAGCGGGGCGGTGAGCCGCAGGCCTCGCGTGTCAATGCGGTAGTCAGCGAGGTACGCGGCGGGTCCGAACCCCCATCGGCCATAGATCGCGGCCTCTGACACGGTCAGCATCGCGAGCGGCAGCCCGGCGGCGTGCGCGGCGCGCAGCTCGCCCTCGAGCAAGGCACGGGCGATGCCCCGACGTCGATGCGTGGCAGCGACCGAGACGGCGCTGATCGCCCAGCCATCGAGCGAGCGCCCCTCGCCGAGGCTCACCGTCGATTGCCAAGACCCGACCGTGGCAATCGGGTGTTCGGGCTCTGCCGTCGTCGCATCCCACACACCGATCGAGCGCGTGTGCGCAAGGGCCCCCCGGTACTCGACGAGTTGCTCAGAGGTCAACGCATCGAAATGGAACCCTCGGTGGTCGGCCTGCAACCAGCGGTCGTGCTCGGCAGCATCGGTCACATCGACTACGGCGTATCGAAGGCCCTCGGCGGCTAGCGCGGCGCGCGTTGCCTCGTCGAGTGGGAGGTCGTTGGACGCGTCGGTCATGAGACCAGGCTAGCGAGCGCGTCTACTGCAGCCCGCGTCGCAGAGCGGCGACGGCGGCCTCTGCCGCATCTACCCCGTCGGCCGAGGCGCGCTGCTCGAGCGCCTGCGCAACGTCGGCCGGCAACGCGAGCGCGAGGTGCCCGGCAGATGCGGACGCGGCGGGCCCGGCATCCTGCGCCATCGAGTCGGCGACCGCAACGGCCGGCGCATCGCGCACGAAGATCGCCAGCACGGGCACGACGACCGTGCCGAGCACGTCGAGGATGCCGACGACGCCGAACAGTCGCCAGTACCACTCTTCGTTCTCGAACCCGGGAATCTCGCCTTCGCTCACGACGGGAAGAATGATCATGATCGCGACGATGGCGATCATGACAAGCGTGATCATGAGCCCGATGCGAATCACCACTCGGCGACGGCCGGCGAGCAACAACAGCAGGTTCGAATGGGCAAAACTGACGGCCAGCACGCCAGCCGTCACAAAGACCTTCAGCCAGTCTTCGAACGCCGAGTCGTTCCAGTCGCGCCAGATCAGCACGAGTCCTGTGATCAGCGCGACCGTGCTCGCCGCGAGGCCGACGAAGCCGACAAGGCGCATCGCGCGGTCTGCGATAGCCAAATGGCACAGGGCGGTGATGCTCGTCGCGCCCATGAGCAGAGTCGTGAGGATGATCTTGCCCTGCGTCTCGCCGAAATCGCCGCTCAGCAGAGCAATGATGCCGACGACGGCGGCGAGCGAGAACGAAACGATGATGCCGTAGATCGCGCCTTTGCGGGCTGCGCCGACGCGAGCGTCGCGGCGAGCGTCGATGGCGGCGTTTGTCGAAGAGGTCATGGCTATTCCGGCTCCTTTGCTGGGGCGCCCTCGACCATACTCCTGGGCTGGCGCGGGCGGGTCACCAACATGACAAGTGCTCCGACGAGCAGCCCCCAAAACGCGCTGCCGATGCCGAGCACCACGACCCCCGAGGCCACGACGATCAGCGTCACGGCCGCCGTCAGCCGCGTCTCGGGCGCCTCGAAAGCACTGACGAGACCCGTCGTGAAGGCACCCAGCAGTGCGAGCCCGGCGACCGCGATGATCAGGATGGGCGGGGCGGCAGCCACGAGCGCCGTCGCGACGCCCGCCCCGAGCCCGAGCAGCACGTAGGTCGCACCGCCGGCGATCGGCGCAACCCAGCGGCGCTCAGGGTCGGGGTGCGAGTCGGGGCCCGCCATGAGCGCCGCCGTCAAGGCCGCGAGGTTGAGCGCATAGCCGCCGAACGGTGCGGTGAGTACCGTGGCTGCTCCACTCGCCGCGAGAACGGTGCGCGCAGGCACGCCGCGGTAGCCGAGCGTCGTCAACACTGCGAAACCCGGCACGTTCTGCCCCGCCATGGTGACGATGTACAACGGAACTCCGAGCGAGACGATCACGAGAGGGTCGAAGCTCGGCAGGGTGAACGTGAACCCGGGCGCGAGCGAGGCGCCGGTCATCCACCCGTTTCCGGCGCTGATGACCACACCGATGATCGCCACGAGCATGGCGGCAGGCACGGCCCAGCGCGGCAGCCAGCGCACCAGCAGCAGCCACACGATGATCACGGGCGCGGCGAGCAACGGCTCTTGCAGCACAGCGGTCACCGGCGCGATGCAGATCGGAAAGAGGATGCCCGCGAGCATGGCCCCCGCGAGCGGCATCGGAATGCGCGTCATCGCCCGCCCGAGCCACGACCAGAGCCCGCTCACCAGAATGAGCAGCCCGCACACCAAGAAGGCCCCGATCGCGGCGCCGTACGAACCCGTCGTGCCTTCGGCCGCCACGAGCAGCGCGGCGCCTGGAGTCGACCACGCGAAGCTCAGCGGCAAACGAAAGCGCCACGACAGCAGCCCTGCGAGCACCGCCTGCCCGAGGCACAGAATGAGCAGTCCGCTCCCCGCTTCAGCGGGGCTCGCGCCGACGGCGATGAGCCCCGCGATGACGATCGCGAACGAACTCGCGAAGCCCGTCAGTGCTCCGATGAACCCGGCAATAATCGGCTGCAGCACGAAGCTGAGCCTAGTGTCGGGTTAGCCGAGTGGACGTTCGAACGCGGCGAGGTGGTTCTGTGAGGCAGAACGCAACGACTCGAGCACTGTCACGACGGCCGGGTCGTCGGTGAGAAGAATCGCGTCCGTCAGATCGGCAATGTCGCGCTCTTCGATCATGACGCCCACCTGGA
>JBBQKE010000226.1:0-3600 GCA_038326585.1 Actinomycetales bacterium
CACATGGACCTCGCCGCGCGCTTTCAGCGTATGCGCGGCATGAACCTGTTCTACCCGATGGGCTGGGACGACAACGGCCTTCCGACCGAGCGTCGCGTGCAGAACTACTACGGCGTGCGCTGCGACCCGACGCTGCCCTACGACCCCGACTTCACGCCGCCGTTCGAGGGCGGCGACAACGCGAGTTCGAAGGCCGCCGACCAGGTGCCCGTCTCGCGTCGCACCTTCATCGAACTGTGCGAGAAACTGACGGTCGAAGACGAGAAGCAGTTCGAAGATCTGTGGCGGATGCTCGGCCTCAGTGTCGACTGGAGCCAGACCTATCGCACCATCGGCGACGACGCCCAGCGGGCGGCGCAACGCGCCTTCCTTCGCAATCTCGCGCGCGGCGAGGCCTACCGCGCTGACGCCCCGACGCTGTGGGATGTCACGTTCCGCACCGCGGTCGCCCAGGCCGAACTCGAAGACAAAGAGATGCCCGGGGCGTTTCACCGGGTGTCGTTCCATACGCCAGACGGCGGCACGATCGACATCGAAACCACACGCCCCGAGCTGATTCCCGCGTGCGTGGCTCTCGTCGCGCATCCCGATGACCCCCGCTACCAGGCGCTCTTCGGCACCACCGTGCGCACGCCGCTCTTCGACGTCGAGGTGCCCGTGGTCGCCCACCACCTGGCGCAGCAAGACAAGGGTTCGGGCATCGCCATGGTCTGCACCTTCGGCGACGTCACCGACGTCGTCTGGTGGCGAGAACTCGATCTAGGGCTGCGCCCGATCCTCGGCAAAGACGGCCGCATTCTCGCCGAAGCACCTCAGGGCATCGAGGGCGCCGCGCTCGACACCTACGCCGAGCTCGCGGGCAAGACCGTGTTCAGCGCGAAGGCGCGCATCGTCGAGCTGTTGCGCGAGTCGGGCGACCTCGTCGGCGATCCGCGCCCCATCACCCACCCCGTCAAGTTCTTCGAGAAGGGCGACAAGCCTCTCGAGATCGTCACGACGCGGCAGTGGTACATCGCCAACGGCGCACGCGACGAAGACCTCAACGCGCGCTTGCTCGAGCGGGGTCGCGAGATCGCCTTCCATCCCGACTTCATGCGCGTGCGCTATGAGAACTGGGTGGGCGGGCTCTCGGGTGACTGGCTCATCTCGCGCCAGCGCTTCTTCGGCGTGCCGATTCCCGTCTGGTACCGCCTCGACGAGAACGGAGAGCAGACCGGCGAGCCGATCGTGCCGAGCGAAGACCAGCTGCCGGTCGACCCCGCGTCGATGCCGGCCCCCGGTTTCGATGAGGCCCAGCGCGGCCAGCCGAACGGTTTCATCGGCGAGGTCGACATCATGGACACCTGGGCCACCTCGTCGCTCACCCCGCAGATCGCCGGCAAGTGGGAAGACGACTCAGAGCTGTTCGACCTGGTCTTCCCTTACGACCTGCGCAGCCAGGGTCAAGACATCATCCGCACCTGGTTGTTCTCGACCGTGCTGCGGGCCGAGCTCGAGCACGGCACCCTTCCCTGGAAGCACGCGGGCATCTCGGGCTTCATCGTCGACCCCGATCGCAAGAAGATGTCGAAGTCGAAGGGCAACGTCGTGACCCCGGCGGCCATGCTCGACGAGCACGGCAGCGACGCGGAGCGCTACTGGGCCGCCTCGTCGCGGCTCGGCACCGACGCGGCGTTCGACCCGCAGAACCCCAAGCAGATGAAGATCGGCCGCCGCCTCGCCATCAAGGTGCTCAACGCCGCCAAGTTCGTCTACTCGTTCGAGGCGCCCGCGGGCGCCGCATCGGGTCCGGATGCTGTCACCGAGCCGCTCGACATCGACATGCTCGCGACCCTCGGCGAGGTCGTCGCGACCGCGACCCGCGCCTATGAGGACTACGACCACGCCCGCGCCCTCGAGGTCGCCGAGCAGTTCTTCTGGACCTTCACCGACGACTACCTCGAGCTCGTGAAAGAGCGCGCCTACGGCTCACAGGGTGCAGAGGGCCAAGCGAGTGCCGTCACGGCGCTGCAACTCGCGATCGACGTCTTCGTGCGACTGTTCGCGCCGGTCATCCCCTTCGCGACCGAGGAGGTCTGGAGCTGGACTCACGACGCTTCAGTGCACACCGCGCCCTGGCCGACGGTCGACGAGCTCGGTATCGATCCGCTGCACGGCGGGCTGCTGCCTCTCGCGTCGCAGGCCCTCATCGGCATCCGTCGAGCAAAGACCGACGCGAAGGCCTCGCAGAAGACGCCCGTCACGCGAGCGGTGATCGCCGCGCCGAGCCTGCTCGAACTGGCCGCCGGCGACCTCGCGGCGGTGGGTCGCATTGCCTCGCTGTCGTTCACCTCGGCGGATGACGTTGCCGTGGTCGAGATCGAACTCGGCGAGCTTCCGCAGGCCTGAGCCGCAGTCGAGTGGGCCAGACTGGGGTCATGAGCAAGACAACGACAGTGCGGCCGATCGAGCCGGGCGACGCAGCTCGGTGGCGCGAGCTCTTCACGGCCTATGGCGTGTTCTACGAGACCGCGTTCACCGATGAGATTCTCGACGGAGTGTGGGCATGGCTGATGGATGCTGAGCATCCGCTCATCTGCCTAGTCGCCGAGTCCGGGGGCGAGCTCGTGGGCTTCGCGCACCTGCGCGAGCAGCCCGACACCTTCACGGCTGGCCCCGGCTGGTTTCTCGACGACCTCTACACCGTGCCCGAGGTGCGCGGCTCGGGCGCGGGCACGGCGCTGCTTGAGGCACTCGCCGAGCACGCGCGCGCGCACGGCGGCGGCACCGTGCGGTGGATCACCGCCGCCGAGAACGAGCGCGCCCAACGCGTGTACGACCGGTTGGCCACCCGCGCCACCTGGATCACCTACGAATGGGAGGTCTGAGCCATGCAGTTGGGAACCCGCTGGTCGGTCGGCGATGCGCTGCCCGACCGGCTGAGCGACGACGTTCGCGAAGCCATCACCGCTGTCGAGGCCGAGCTTGCGTCGTTCGATACGAGCACCTGGCGCTGGACGCTCACGTGGCTCGAGGGGCGACCCGTGGTGGAGCTCGACGACGGCACGACCATTCGCGTTGCGCCTGACGGCACCGTGACGATCGAGACGCCGGCAGCTCTCTAGAGCTGCGCTACTGCGCGATGCCGTAGCGCAGACTGTCGCGCTGACGCGCGGCAGCAGACTCTGCGGCCAGCCGCAGCGACTGTTGCTCGTGCGTGACGCGCGCGGCAGGGCGGCGAGCCCACGTCACGAGTGCCAGGCCGGTCGTGAGCACGAGTCGGCGCACGAACGGAACGCGGTGGCGGGGTAAGGGAAGCGAGATCGATGCCGTGGTCATGGCAGTTATTCCTTCGGTTCTGAGTGAGAGTCGGTGGGGTCGGCGCTGGCCGAGGTGTCGTCGACGATCTCGTCGCCGTCGAGCACGGGGTAGCCGTAGTACTGCAGGTGCACGGGGCGTGAACCCGGCACCCGCTGCCCGCGGTGCTCGCGGGCGAAGTCGATGATGAGCGTCGAGACTGCCTCGTTGAGTGCTGTGAGTTGCTCTGCCGTGACGTGCACGCTCGCCGACTGCATCGCGACCGCTTCGCGCCAGGTGGGGCTCAGCGAGTCGATGCCGCCT
>JBBQKE010000227.1:0-3594 GCA_038326585.1 Actinomycetales bacterium
TCCACCGGTCGAACCTCATCGGCATGGGTGTCATCCCGCTGCAGTTCCCCGCGGGGCAGACGGCGGCGGAGCTCGGGCTCGACGGCACCGAGGTGGTGTCGATCTCGGGCATCACGGCGCTCAACGACGGCACGACGCCCCGCACGGTGCGGGTCACCGCGGCGCCCAGCGCGCATTCGCCGGAAGGCAAAGAGACCGTCGAATTCGACGCGGTGGTGCGCATTGATACCCCCGGCGAGGCCGACTACTACCGCAACGGCGGCATTCTGCAGTACGTGCTGCGCAGTCTCGTCTAAGTCTCGGGTGAACCATCAGCGAACGCACAGCAAAGCGCGTTCGTCGCCCGGTTCATGCTCGGTCAGCGTCGGTAGAGTGGTCGAATGGCACTGCTCGACAACATTCGCAACCCTCGTGATCTCGACGCCCTGACCGACGCTCAACTCGTCGCACTGTCGGATGAGATCCGCCGCTTTCTCGTCGCGGAGGTTTCGAAGACCGGCGGGCACCTCGGCCCGAACCTGGGGGTCGTCGAGTTGACACTGGGTATTCACCGCGTCTTCGAGTCGCCGCGCGATGCGATCGTCTGGGACACAGGCCACCAGTCGTACGTGCACAAACTGCTGACCGGTCGACAAGACTTCAGCCGCCTACGGCAGAAGGGCGGCCTGGCCGGGTACCCGCAGCGGGCAGAGAGCGAGCACGACATCGTCGAGAGCTCGCACGCCTCGAGTTCGTTGAGCTGGGCCGACGGCATCTCACGGGCCTTCTCCATGACCGGCCAGGATGACCGCCATGTCATCGCGGTCGTCGGCGACGGCGCTCTCACGGGTGGCATGACCTGGGAGGCCCTGAACAACATCAGTGACGACAACAGCCGCAACCTGGTGATCGTCGTGAACGACAACGGCCGGTCGTACGCGCCGACGATCGGTGGCATGGCCCGCTTCTTGTCGACCGTGCGCACCCGACGCTCGTACTACCGGTTCCGCCGCGGCACCGAGCGAGCCTTCGGCTACCTCGGGGCCCCGGGCCGCGCCGTCTACCGCGGCGTGCGCGGCGGCCTGCACGGGTTTCTCTCGCGCTTCACCAACAACGAGGCCCTCTACTCGAATCTCGACATCAAGTACATCGGCCCCATCGACGGCCACGATCTCAAGGACGTCGAGCGCGCTCTGCGGCAGGCGAAGGAGTACAGCGCTCCGGTGATCGTGCACGCCATCACCCAGAAGGGCAAGGGCTACGAGCCGGCCCTTGCCGACGTCGCCGACCAGTTCCATGCCGTGGGACAGATCGACCCCGAGACAGGGGAGTCGGTCGAGCAGGCGAGCCGGCCGTCGTGGACGTCGGTCTTCGCCGACGAAATTGTCTCTCTTGCCGACAAAGACCGTCGCATCGTCGGCATCACCGCGGCGATGCTGCGCCCGACGGGCCTGCACAAGCTTGCCGAGAAGCATCCCGACCGCATCATCGATGTGGGCATCGCCGAGCAACATGCGGTGACCTCGGCTGCCGGACTCGCCTTCGGCGGCATGCACCCCGTGGTCGCCGTCTACGCCACCTTCATCAACCGCGCCTTCGACCAGGTGCTCATGGATGTCGCGCTGCACCGAGCGGGCGTGACGTTCGTGCTCGATCGCGCCGGAGTCACCGGGCCCGATGGCGCCAGCCACCACGGCATGTGGGACCTCTCGATTCTGCAGGTCGTGCCGAATATCCGCCTTGCTGCGCCGCGTGATGCCACGCGGTTGCGCGAAGAGCTCGCTGAGGCGGTGGCGGTCAATGACGCACCCACGGTGGTGCGCTTCTCGAAGGGCTCGGTCGGCACCGAGTACGACGCCGTGCGCCGCACCGATGACGGTGTCGACGTGCTGCGCGAGGCCGCCCACAAAGACGTGCTCATCGTGACGGTCGGACCGATGGCGAAGATCGGCCTCGAGGTCGCGGAGCGCCTCGCTGCGCAGGGGATCGGTGCCACGGTTGTTGACCCCCGCTGGGTTGTGCCCGTGCCGCAAAGCGTGATCGAGCTCGCGCGCGACCACCGCATTCTCGTGAGTATCGAAGACGGCGTGCGGGTCGGCGGCATCGGAACCCGCATTCGCCAAGACCTTCGCGCCGCGGGCGTCGACACTGCTGTCGATGAGCTGGGCCTGCCCGACGAGTTTCTCGAGCACGCCACGCGCGACGAGATCATGGAACGTGTCGGCCTCACCTCGCAGGCGATCGCACGCGACCTCGTCGCGCAGGTGCTCGGTACGAAGATTCCCGTGGCACGACCGTTGCCGCACGAGCACGACGCGTCGGTCGAGCACGACGAGCACACGCGCTAGACGCTGACGACAAGGCCCCCGACCACAGTGTGTGATCGGGGGCCTTGTCGCGCGGAGCGAGGTGCGCGATGGGGGATTAGCGCACGCCGCGGATACGCGTGTCGTGGAAGGTGCCGCCGAAGACGCGCTCAGAGGCTCCGACACGGTCGAGGAACGGCGTGACACCACCCATCTGGAACGGCCAGCCTGCGCCGAGGATCATGCACAGGTCGATGTCTTCGGCAGCTTCGACGACGCCGTCGTCAAGCATGCGATGAATCTCGTCTGCGAGACCGTCTTCGAGTCGTGCGGTGAGTTGCTCGACCGTATAGGGCTTCGCGTCGGCCGGTCGGTGCTTCTCGACGATCGCGATGGCCTTCTTGTCGATGCCCTTCGACTGACCCTTCGAGTCTTTCTCGAGCAGAACCCCCGCTTCGGCGAGCTCGTGTAGCGCGCGCGACTCGAAGAAGCGATCGGGGAACGCGGCGTGGTGCGTGTCGAGCACGTGCGCGCCGACCTTGAGCCCCACGAGATCGAGCAGCACGAACGGGTCCATCGGGAGCCCGAAGTGGCGCTGCGCTTCGACGACTGTCTCGAACGGTGTGCCGAGTTCGACCGCGTGCATCGCCTCGCCGAGCACCTTGGCGAGGATGCGGTTCACGACGAACCCGGGGGTGTCGGCCGTGATCACGGCGTTCTTGCGCAGGGCCTGAGCGGTCGCCATCGCCGTGGCGAGCGTCGCTTCATTGGTCGCCGGAGTGTTGACGACCTCGATGAGCGGCATGACTGCGACGGGGTTGAAGAAGTGGAACCCGACGACGCGCTCGGGGTTCTTCAGCTTCGCGCCGATCTGCTCGACCGAGAGCGACGAAGTGTTCGTCGCGAGGACGGCTTCAGGCGAGATGTGCTTCTCGATCTCGGCGAAGACGTCCTGCTTGATCGAGAGCTCTTCGAACACGGCCTCGATGACCCAGTCGCAGTCGGCGAAGTCTGCCTTGTCGACGGTGCCCGAGAGCAGCGCGCGCAGGCGATTGCCCTCGTCGCCGTCGATGCGGCCCTTCTTCTCGAGCTCGGCGATCTCGCCGCGAATGTAGTCGAGACCCTTGTCGACGCGTGCCTGATCAAGGTCTGTGATGATGACCGGCACCTGCAGGCGGCGCAAGAAGAGCAGGGCGAACTGGCTGGCCATGAGCCCGGCGCCGAGCACCCCGACCTTCGTCACCTTCTTCGCGAGCGCCTTGTCGGGTGCACCGGCGGGGCGCTTGGCCCGCTTCTGCACGAGATTGAA
>JBBQKE010000228.1:0-3551 GCA_038326585.1 Actinomycetales bacterium
CTATGTCCGGTTTGCCGGCGACCCGCCGCCGGCGCGTTCGACGTTTGCAGTGGCGGCCCTCCCGCGCGGAGCACGCGTCGAGATCGAGGCAATCGCAGTTCGCAACTGAGGCCCCGTTTGACACTCCGCGCGGCTGACCCGTATCGTCAGCCGGACACTGATGTCGCCCAACAACCCTCCATCACCCTGCGACGGTCCGCGTACGTCGCGACCGTCGTGACCCCGGCTTCGCCAGGTCTGCGCGCCGTCATCCTTGCCGGCGGGCTTGGCACGCGCATGAAGTCGCGCACGCCGAAGGTGCTGCACCAGCTCGCGGGTGTTCCGCTCATCGGCCATGTGCTTGCCGCGGCCCGTGCGCTCGACCCCGAGTATGTGGTGGCGGTCGTGCGTCACGAGCGAGACGTCGTCGCCGCAGCGATCGCCGAACTGGATGCTCGCACGCTCATCGCCGACCAAGACGAAATTCCCGGCACGGGTCGGGCCGTCGAGGCGGGCCTCGCCGCATTGCCCGACGACTTCGACGGCGACGTGCTGGTGGTGTCGGGCGACGTGCCGTTGCTCGATGCCGAAACGCTCGCGTCTCTGCTCGCGCGGCACCGCGGGGCTGAGGCCGCCGCAACCGTGCTGAGTGCGGTGCTCGACGACGCTACCGGCTACGGCCGCATCGTGCGCGACCCGGCCGGGGCACTCGACCGCATCGTCGAGCAGAACGACGCCACTGACGACGAGCGCGCGCTCACCGAGGTCAACTCGGGCACCTACGTCTTTCAATGCTCGCCCCTGCGCTCGACGCTTGCGCTCGTGTCGACTGACAACGCCGCGCAAGAGAAGTACCTCACCGACGTGATCGGCATGCTGCGCGGTGACCAGCATTCCGTCGCGGCCCTACCCGCCGGCCAGAGCTGGCTCGTCGCCGGGGTCAACGATCGCGTGCAGTTGAGCGATGCCGGCACCCGCCTCAACGCCATGATCGTGCGCGGTTGGCAGCTCGCCGGCGTCACGATCAGCGACCCCGCGAGCGTGTGGATCGACCGCACCGTCACGCTCGACGAAGACGTCGAGGTGCTGCCGGGCACGCAGCTCAAGGGGGCCACGAGCATCGCGCGCGGTGCCGTCGTCGGCCCCGACACGACGCTCACCGACTGCGAAGTGGGGGCGGACGCCCGCGTGAGCCGCACCGATGCGACGCTCGCCGTGATCGGCGCAGGCGCATCCGTCGGCCCGTTCGCCTACTTGCGCCCCGGCACCGTCATCGGCGAGAACGGCAAGGTCGGCACGTTCGTCGAGACGAAGAACTCGACGCTCGGCCGCGGCGCCAAAGTGCCGCACCTCTCCTACATCGGCGACACCACTGTGGGCGAGGGCACCAACATCGGCGCCGGCACCATCACGGCCAACTACGACGGCGTCATCAAGCACCGCACGGAGGTCGGGGCGCAGGCCCGCACGGGCTCGCACAACGTGTTCGTCGCCCCCGTTAGGATTGGCGATGGAGCGTACACGGGAGCGGGAACGGTCGTCCGCAAGGATGTTCCGGCAGGCGCCCTGGCCGTGAACGTCGCACCCCAGCGGAACGTCGATCGGTGGGTCGCGGCGCATCGGCCGGGAACAGCGGCGGCCGAGGCGGCTGCGGCCGCATCCGTTGATACAGACGGCGCCGACGGCACAGGCGGCACCGCCACCGACTCCGCGTAGCCGACCAGCACACCAGCGTCGCCTCGGCGGCAGAAGGCGGGAATCACATGGCCAGCATCAAGATCACCGGCCAAAAGCGCCTCGTTCTCGTGACCGGCCGATCGCATCCGGTCTTGGCCGAGCAGGTCGCCGAATATCTGCAGACCGACGTTGTGCACACCGACGCCCGCACCTTCGCCAACGGTGAGATCTACGCGCGTTACGACGAGAGCGTGCGCGGCTGCGACGCCTTCGTGCTGCAGTCGCACGCGGCGCCGATCAACGAGGCGCTCATGGAGCAACTGATCATGGTGGATGCTCTCAAACGTGCGTCTGCCAAGCGCATCACCGTGGTCGCACCCTTCTACCCCTACGCTCGGCAAGACAAGAAGGGCCGCGGTCGCGAGCCCATCTCGGCCCGTCTCGTCGCCGACCTCTACAAGGCCGCGGGGGCTGACCGCATCATGAGCGTCGACCTGCACGCCGCCCAGATTCAGGGCTTCTTCGACGGCCCCGTCGACCACCTCTTCGCAATGCCTGTGCTGCTCGGCCACTTTCAGAAGCAGCTCGACCCGGCCACCCTGACCGTGGTGTCGCCCGACATGGGGCGCGTGCGCGTGGCCGACATCTGGAGCCAGAAGCTCGGGGCGCCGCTCGCCATTATTCACAAGCGCCGCGACCCCATGGTGCACAACCAGGTCACGGTGCACGAGATCGTCGGCGAGGTCGAGGGCCGCGTGTGCCTGCTCGTCGACGACATGATCGACACTGGCCGCACCATCGTCAAGGCCGCCGAGGCGCTCAAGAAGAACGGCGCGACGGCCGTGGTCGTCGCCGCCACGCACGCGGTGTTCAGCGACCCGGCCTTCGAGATTCTGCAGGATGCCGTGGTCGATCAGGTGGTCGTCACCGACACGCTGCCGGTTCCCGACGAGAAGCGCTGGGACCGCCTCACCGTGCTGTCGATCGCGCCGCTCATCGCGCGCGCAATTCATGAGGTGTTCGATGACGGGTCGGTCACCAGCATGTTCGACGGCGCTGCCTGAGGGCTTCGCGGCGTTCCCCGGCGCCGCATAGAGGGCGTTTCGTGACCTGTCAAGGGCTCACGTTCGGCGCTCGAAACCCGTAGCGTCGAGCGCATGACTGGTTTCATCATTGCTCTCATCGTTATCTGGATCGTGCTGTCGATCGTCGGTTTCGTCGTCGAAGGCTTGTTCTGGCTCGCCGTCATCGGCATCGTGTTGTTCCTCGCCACGAGTGCCTGGGGCTGGTTCTCACGGAAGTCTCGCTCCGGCGGCACTGCCGCCTGACCTCACAAGGCCAGCAGCTCGCGAATCGCGCCCTCGAAGTGCTCGTGGTGAGCATCCACGTCGGAGCGCGTCGTCATGGGCGCCATGAGCGCCATGTTGTGGAACGGCGTGAGCATGATGCCGCGGTTCACCAGGTAGAGGTGCAAGAAGTCTTCGAGCTCGCCGTCGGCAGCCTCAGCAGCCAAGGTGCCGTTGCGCGGGTAGGGCCGGGCGAAGCGGCATTCGGCGCGGGCCCCGAGCTGGTTGATCGCCCACGGCAGCTCGTACTGGTCAAACAGCGCGTTGACGCCGTCGGTGAAGTAGGTAGCGGTGTCGATCATGGTCTCGAAGGCCTCGGCGGTGAGCACGTGCTCGAGAGTGGCGCGCATCGCGGCGACTGAGAGCGGGTTGCCGGCGAGTGTGCCGCCGACACCGCCCATGTCGACGAGGTCGAGGTCGGTGCGGGCGAGCGCGCGATCGGCGAACTCGGCTGAAAGACCGTAGGCGCCGGTCGGGATGCCCCCGCCGATGGACTTGCCGATGATCACAATGTCGGGCTCGATGTCGTAAGCGGTCGTCATGCCGCCG
>JBBQKE010000229.1:0-3542 GCA_038326585.1 Actinomycetales bacterium
CGGGGCCGATGAACCACGCGATGAGTCCGAAGGGCACGAAGAAGCAGACCGCGGCCAGCACCCCCCAGCGCCACAGCCCGCGAAAGTGCCCGTAGGCCTTGCCGATGATGACGATCATGACGGCGGTGAGCACGACTCCGAGGGCGAGCGGAAAGACCACGGTCGCCTGCGCAAGCTCGGCCGGGGTGAAATCGACGAGCGTGCTCTGCGCGAGCACCGGAGTGCCGATCGCGCCGAACGAGACTCCGGCGGCGTGGCCGATGAGCGCGGCCGACACGGCGGCGAGCGCCGGCATGCCCGCAGCCACGAGGAAGGGCGCGGCGAGGGCGACCGGCGTGCCGAAGCCTGCAGCCCCCTCGAGGAACAGTGCGAAGAACCAGGCGACAAGAATGGCGCCGAGCCGCGGGTCGGGGTGCAGCAGGGCGAGCGCCTGACGCAGGCGGGCCGCGGCACCGGTGCTGCGCTGCAGATAGTGGATGCCCAGGGCCGGGCCGATGATGCCCACGACGGTCAGCGCAATGAAGCCCGCTTCGGCGAGCACCCCCGCGATGCCCTCGGCAACATCGAAGTCGGGGCCCGCGCCGAAGCCGAACGCTAACACTGCCAGCGCGATGGTGAAGGCCGCCGTCACGAGCCCTGCGCGCGCGGCCGACCATCCCGCGACCGTCATGAGCACGAGCACGAGAATCACGGGGGTGAGGGCGAGCAGGCTGAGCATCACTCTCAGCGTAGGTGAGGCACTCACCAGGGCATTGCCCGGTAGCCTAAGTCACCACCTATTCACCGTTCAGCACAGGAGCCGCGCATGATGTCGATGGACCTCGGCCTCTTCGATGTCGAAGGGCTCATCGTGGGCGCCGGCCAGTGGGGGCTGGTGCTCGTCTGCGTCATCGTCTTCGTCGAGACCGGCCTGCTCATCGGCTTTCTGCTGCCCGGCGACACCCTGCTACTCATCACCGGAATCCTGACCTTCACGGGCGTGATTCCGCAGCCGATCTGGCTCGTCGTGCTGTGCATCTTCATTGCCGCGGTGCTCGGCGATCAGCTCGGTTATTACATCGGCTACAAGGCCGGGCCGCCGATCTTCGAACGAAAATCGGCAGGTTTCTTCAGCAAAAAGAGCGTGGCCCGCACCGAGTATTTTTTCGCTCGCTACGGCGGCTGGGCGGTCACGATCGCCCGCTTCATCGGCGTCGTGCGCACGATCGCGCCCGTCGCCGCCGGCGTCGGCAAGATGCCGTACAAAAAGTTCTTGTTCTTCAACGTTCTCGGCGCCTTCCTCTGGGGTGTCGGCCTGCCGCTCATCGGCTGGTGGGCCGCACACATTCCCGGCGTCGCCGAGGTCGTGACCGAATACATCGAGATCGTCTTCATCGTCGTGATCGCCATGGCGCTGACCGGCATCGCCTGGCATCTGGGTCACGAGCAGTGGGAGAAGCGCAAAGAGGCCAAGGCCACGGCTGCCGGGCTGCCCGTGCCCGAGATCGAGATCTGGGTCGATGAGGCTGCGCACGACGGGCGGCACGAGGCCGAACACCAGAAGGCTGGCTACGGCATCGGCCCGCACGACGGCAAGCACGAGAAGAAGCCGAGCGTCTCGTGACGCGCGTGCATCCCGTCGCCCGCACCGTCGGCGACGCGGCCCGTGGTGCGCTCATCGGGTTCGCCGAAATTGTTCCCGGCGTGAGCGGCGGCACGATCGCCCTGATCGTCGGCGTATACGACACGCTCATTGACGGGGCCGGCCACCTTGCGCGCGGGGTCGCCCGCCTCGTCGGCGACGGGATACGGGGCCGCGGTGTCTCGAAGGCCGCCGCGCACTTCCGCTCTGTGCGCTGGGGCGTCGTGCTGCCGATCGGCATCGGCATGCTCGCGGCGATCGTCGCGGGTGCTGCGCTGCTCGCTCCCCTGCTCGAGGCCTACCCGACGGGCACGCGGGCCGTGTTCGCCGGGCTCATCGCGGCCTCGCTCATCGTGCCCGCCCGCATGGTCGGCGGGCGCTGGACTCCTCTCGAGGTCGTCATCGGTCTGCTCGCGGCAGCCCTTACCTTCGTGCTCACGGGCCTGCCGCGCGGTGCCGAAGCCGACCCGACTCTGCTCATCGTCGGCGTCGCCGCGGCGTTCGCCGTCTGCGCGCTCGTGCTGCCGGGAGTCTCGGGGTCGTACCTGCTGCTCACGGTCGGCATGTACGCCCCGACGCTCGCGGCCGTCAATGATCGCAACGTCGCTTACCTCGGCGCGTTCGTGCTCGGCGCGATCGTCGGTCTCGGGGTCTTCGTCTCAGGACTGCAGTGGCTGCTCAAGAACCGCCGCCGCATCACCCTGGTCATCATGACGGGCCTCATGCTCGGCTCGCTGCGCGCACTCTGGCCGTGGCAGACCGAGACCGGCGGGGTGCTGCCGCCCGAGGACGACCTGGGCCTCGTGCTGCTGCTCGTCATCGTCGGTGCCGGCGCCGTGCTGGGCATCATGGCCCTCGAGGCGGTGCTTCTCAAGCGCCGGATGCTCTCGCCCGAGATCGTCGCCGACCCCGAGCCGCACGAGCCCGACGAGACCACGATCGAAGCGCTCGTCGAGCCGCGGGCCGACCCCGCGTCAGAGCCCGAACGCTAGAAGCACGAGCAGCGTCACGTTCAACGCGACGAGCAACCCCGCGCACAGGATCGCGAGGGCCGTTGTGCCGCGTCTGTTGACCGACTCTCCCATGAGCTTCTTGTCGGCGGTCAGGCGCACGAGCGGGATGAGCGCGAACGGAATGCCGAAGCTCAGCACGACCTGGCTGAGCACGAGGGCCAGAGTCGGGTCGACTCCGAGCGCGAGAATCACGAGCGCGGGAGCGATCGTGATGCCGCGCCGCAGCAGCAGCGGAATGTTGACGCGCAGCAGCCCCTTCATGATCTCTGCCCCGGCATAGGCGCCGACCGACGTTGAGGCGAGACCGCTCGCGAGCAGCGCGACCGCGAACATCAGCGCGACCGCCGGCCCGAGCGCTGCTCCGAGTGCGGCGTGCGCGCCCTCGAGCGTGTCGGTTCCCTCGACCCCGGCGAGGTTGGCCGCGGCGAGCAGCAGCATGACGACGTTGACCGTGCCCGCGATCGCGAGCGCGATGGTCACGTCGATGCGGGTGGCCTTCAGCACGAGCTTCCGTTCCGCCCCGGCTGCGACCTGCCCGAAGCGGTCGCGCGTCAGTGCGGAGTGCGCGTAGATCGCGTGTGGCATGACCGTGGCACCCATGATGCTCGCGGCGAGCAGCACGCTCGCGGTGCCGTCGAACATCGGCAGTAGCCCGGCCGCCGCGGCTGCCGGGTCAGGCGGGCCGATGATGAGCCCGGCGCAGAAACCGATGACGATGATCGCGATGAGCCCCGTGATGATGCGCTCGAAGGGTTTCGCGCCCTTGCGGCTCTGCACGGTCAGCAGCAGCATCGAGACGACCCCGGTGATGACACCGCCGACGATGAGCGGAAGGTCGAACAACAGATACAGCGCTACTGCCCCACCGATGACCTCAGCGACATCGGTCGCCATCGCCACGAGCTCGG
>JBBQKE010000230.1:0-3541 GCA_038326585.1 Actinomycetales bacterium
CGTTCGCGTTGGCGCCGCCGGTGTAGCCGACACGAGAGCTGAGCACACCCGGCTGGCGGCGAATCAGATCTTCCATGCCCCAGAAGCACCCGCCAGCAAGCACGGCCGTCTCGGTGCCAGCGGAGCGCGTGATGGCTCCGATACTGATGTCAACGGTGTCGGTCATGATGCGTCCTTCGTGAAGAGAGCGGTGAACTGGCCGTAGCCCTCGGCCTCGAGCTGGTCGACCGGGATGAAGCGGAGTGCTGCCGAGTTCATGCAGTATCTCAAGCCACCCGCCTGGCGGGGGCCGTCGTCGAATACGTGACCCAAGTGGCTATCAGCGGCGGATGACCGCACCTCGGTGCGCGACATGAACAAGCCGCGATCGACCTTGGTCGTGACGGCCGCTGCGTCAACGGGCTTAGTGAAGCTCGGCCAGCCAGTGCCACTGTCGAACTTGTCCGTCGACGAGAACAGCGGCTCGCCCGAAACGATGTCGACATAGAGACCGGGCTGCTTGTTGTCGTGGTACTCGTTGCGAAAGGGCGGCTCAGTGCCGTCGTTCTGTGTGACCTTGCGCTGCATGTCGGTCAGCCCGGCGATGGCCTCAGGTGTCGCGCGGTACTCGGTGGTCATGGCTTCCTCCTCAAGCGACGGCGCTGGATGCGACATCACCTAGTGGAACAGCATCCAATGCGAATCGGTTCCCGTGAGCCTGGGAGCCGCCTGGGAGTTCTGCTCGTGGCCAGTGTTCCGTCTCAGACGATCGGTATTGGCCGGGTCTCGGTGGCCTCGGCTACTTCCGGTACAGCGGCACGAGCGTCGGGCTTGGTGACGAGCCAGCATCCGATCAGAATCAATGCGAAACCGAGCCCGGTGTAGACCGTCACCGCCTCGCCGAGCACGAGCGCACCAGCGACAACGGCGACGGCAGGGTTCACATAGGTGATCGCCGTCATGCGCACGGGCCCGATCTCGGCGATGAGTGCGAACATCAGCAAGAAGGCGACCGCGCTGCAGAACACCGCGAGCACGAGCACCGAGGTGATGACGGGCGGCGAGGGCACTTCGGTTGGCCAGCCGCCCGTGATCGCGACGATCGGCAGGTAGATGACGCCCGCGATCGTGAGCGCCAGGGCCATGACGCCGAGGCCCGGAAGGTCGTGCATCCACTTCGCCAGAATCGCCGGACCGATCGCATAACCGACCACGGCGACCGCGACGAGCGCGACCGAACCGAGGTCGCTACCCCCCAGATCGAGGCCGACCACCGCGACGACGCCAGCGGTTCCGGTGATGAGCCCTAGCACGGTCAGCGCCGTCACGCGATGGCGGCGGCCGAGCACAAACGCGACGCCGATGGCGACGAGCGGGATGCTCGCCAGCAGTAGCCCCGTCGTCGAGCTCGGCAGGCGCACCTCGGCGGCATTGAGTGCGTACCAAGGAAACACGATTTCGGCGACGGTAAAGGCAAGCAGAGGCTTCCACCGCCGCAGCACGGGGCCGAGAGCGCGTTGGCGCGCGGCGATCGGCAGCAACAAGGCTGCGGCTAGGAGGCAGCGGGCGAGCACCAGAAACTCGGGGGTGATCTCGGCGACGGCGATCTTGATGAACAGGTAGGGGATACCCCAGATGAGGCCGAGGGCGGCGAAAAGAATAAGGCCGCGACGGGTCATGTGCTCATTCTGGCGCAGTCTCGGGCGTACGCTGACGCCGTGGTGCACCCGAACTCTCGGCAGGCAAAAGCCGCTCGCCGGCGTCGTCGTCGCGTGGCGGCGGCCGACAACGACTTGACGCCCCTCGAGTGGGCTCGACTGCAAGAGCTGTGGGGCGGTTGCGCCTACTGCGGCGGCGTCGACAGGCCGCTGCAACGAGATTGCGTGCAGCCGATTGCTCGCGGGGGGCGATACACGATCGACAACATCGTGCCCGCCTGCGGCTCGTGCAATGCCAGCAAGTCGAATAGTGAGGTCACCAGCTGGATGCGCCGTACACGCCGTGACGAGCGCGCGTTTCTCGAGCGACTGGTCGAGGTGCGGGCGGCCCTCGCGTCAGGGCCGCCGACAGTCTGACGGCTCGCTCAAGGGCAGCGCTGTCATGATCGGATGCATGCATCGTCACACTTCGGCCACTCTCACCCTCACTGCGGCAGGCAGTGCCCGCGTCACGCTCTCGATCGCTACCCACTCATCGGTGGAGACGAGCGACGAGCGATTGAGCGTGACCCTGGATGGCGCCGAGTTGCCGGTCACCGAGATCGTCGATGCCTACGGCGCGCGGCTGCACCTCGTCGACGTGACCGAGGGCGACATTGAGGTGGGCTATCGAGCGACGGTGGCGGGTACCGGTGCGCCGCTCACCGCGAGTCGCCTCGACGAGATCGTCTTTCTGCGCCCCAGCCGCTACGCCGAGTCAGACTCGCTCGGCCCGACCGCGGCCCGCGAGTTCTCCGGTTTGACCGAGACCGAGCTTCTTTTCGGCGTGAGCTCGTGGGTGGGGCAGCACCTGCAGTACGTGCCGGGCTCGAGCCTGCCCACTGACGGCGCGGTGCAAACCCTGCTGGCGCGCGAGGGAGTCTGCCGCGACTACGCGCACCTCGTAGTGGGCCTGCTGCGGTCGATGAACGTGCCGGCCCGGGTGGTCTCGGTCTATGCGCCGGGTCTCGACCCGATGGATTTCCACGCCGTCGCCGAAGCGGTGATCGATGGCGTGTGGCGGGTCGTCGACGCGACAGCGCTGGCTCCGCGGTCGTCGCTCGTGCGCATCGCGTCGGGCCGCGATGCCTCAGACACGGCGTTTCTCACGACCCACGGGGCCGGCGTGACGCTGCACGACGTGAGTGTGACGGCCGTCGTCGACGAGTTGCCGGTCGACGACCTGACGCACCTCGTCTCGATCGGCTGAGACGTCGTGCAGGTCACCGTACGGGGACGACCTCAGGGCGGTCGAACCACGCGCGGTCAGCGCTGAGCACCGGCAGCTCAAGCCTGGCGCCCAACGCGAGGCAGAGTCGATCCGCGAGCGAGAGTGGTGATCCGGGCATCCACAACGCGGCCGCCGACTCGGCGTCATCGACGGCGACAGGCACGATCTGAAGCGGATAGCTGAGGAGAAGTGCGCGCGCGGGTTCCCATGCCCCAGCGCGTCGAACCTTCTGTGCCACTTCTGACCAGTTTACGGCCGACATCACGGCTCCGGCGGAGAGCGCAGCTCGCACGCCATCGGCGCCTGGCTCGTCGAGCAGGTATGCCAGCACGGCAGAAGAGTCGACGACGATCACGTGCTGATCGACGGAGACGCGTTGTCGAGTGCGGCGTCACGTCGGCGATCGCTCAACAACTCGCTGAGCAGGTCATGCCCCGCAAGGCGAGCTCGAACAAGACGCTCGATCGTGCTCTGGTCGGCAAGCAGCAGGCCGAGCTCGGTGTCGAGGGCGACCAGGGTCGAACCTTCCACCCACGCGTGCCGCGATCGGATACTGGCCGGTACGACGATACGCCCCTTGTTTCCCACCTGAACTATTGTTGTGTCACTCACAACACCACGGTACCACTTTGGT
>JBBQKE010000231.1:0-3525 GCA_038326585.1 Actinomycetales bacterium
CAACCCCGTGAAAGTGGCGAAAGATGCGCTGAAGCACGCGCGCGACCGGCAGCACGACGTTGTCATCGTCGACACCGCTGGCCGCCTCGGTGTTGATGCCGAGCTCATGAAGCAGGCCGCAGACATCCGTAAAGCCGTCTACCCTGACGAGGTGCTTTTCGTCATCGACGCGATGATCGGTCAAGACGCGGTCGCGACCGCTAAGGCCTTCCAAGAGGGCGTCGATTTCACGGGTGTCGTGCTCTCGAAGCTGGATGGCGACGCGCGCGGCGGTGCCGCGCTCAGCGTCGCGAGCATCACGGGCCGCCCGATCATGTTAGCCACGACGGGCGAGGGTCTCGACGACTTCGAGCCCTTCTACCCCGACCGCATGGCAAGCCGCATCCTCGACCTCGGCGACATCCTCACACTCATCGAGCAGGCGCAGAAGAACTTCAATGAAGAAGACGCGCGGGCGACGGCCGAGAAGTTCGCGACCGACAGCTTCACGCTCGAAGACTTTCTGGCGCAGATGCAGCAGCTCAAAAACATGGGCTCGCTCAAAGGCATGCTCGGCATGCTGCCGGGAGCGCGCGGCATGCGCGAGCAGCTCGACAACTTCGACGAGCGCGAGCTCGTGCGCACCGAGGCGATCATCCAGTCGATGACGGTCGCCGAGCGTCGCGTGCCGAAACTGCTCAACGGCTCGCGCCGACTGCGCATTGCGAAGGGTTCGGGCACCACGGTGACCGAGGTCAACTCGTTGGTCACGCGCTTCGAGCAGGCCGCCAAGATGATGAAGACCATGGCCAAGGGCGGCATGCCGCAGATTCCGGGCATGGGCCCCATGCCCGGCATGGGTGGCGGCGGGGGAGCCGCCACGGCGCGCAAGGCCGCGGCGAAGAAGAAGGGCAAGGGGGCCTCGAAATCGGGCAATCCGGCCAAGCGCGCGGCCGAGGAGGCCGCTCGCGCGCAAGGCGTGCGTCCGGCGGCGACGGGCGCATCCGGCAGCGGTTTCGGGCTCGGGGGCACTGCATCCGCCAGCGATCAGCAGCCGACGCCCGACGAGCTCGCCGCGTTGCAAAAGTTTCTCGGTCGCTGATCGACCAGTGCGTTGCGAATATTGGTCGGCTCTCAGTAGTCTGAGAAAAACCTGATGGCGACGCAGCTGTCCTCTGCGTGCGACATGTTCACGATGATCAGAGAGTTCGGTGCGCCATGCAGCTTCACGCCTCCAAGACCGTTGCCTTGACTCTTGCGACCGCCGTCGTGGTGGGGGGAAGTCTGCTCGTGGCTGCCCCTGCCCACGCCGCACCTTTCGCGGCGGCGAATGAAGCAGACCTCATCACGGCGATCACTAACGCCAATGGCAACGCCGAAGCCGACGTCATCACGCTCACGGGCACGGGGTTCACTCTGACCGCCGACCTGCCACCGATTACCGAGACGGTGAGCATCGTCGGCCCGGGGTCGGGGGTTTTCACGCTCGACGCCGATGGCCACAACGCTTTTAAGTCTGTGGGTTCCGGCACGAATACCAGCTTCTCGCTCACCGGTATCGAGATCGACAGGGCAGGCGGCTTCGCGGTCGAGACTGACAACATCGACGCCGTGTTGAGTGATCTCGTCGTCGACTCGGTTGTCCGGCACATCGTGGGCGATTTCTCTGCCACCGATGTCGAGATTGACGGGGCCCCGTCAACGCGCGGGATCGACATCGACGCGGGCGGCAGCGATTCCGTCATTCTGACCCGGGTGGCCGTCTCAGCAACCTGGATGGAGGGCATCTCCCTCTATGCGGAAGGCGCTGCCACGGTGGCGGTTGACGACAGCACGGTCACCGGAAGCGGTATCGACCTGTACGACGGCTTCGGTGCGACGTTGTTTGGCACGTCTTCGATCGAGGTCATCGATTCGCAGTTCAATGACAACTTCAGTGACGGTCTCGAGGTCCGCTCGTACGACAGTGCTTCGGTGACCCTTGTCCGGGTCTCCGCAGACAGAAATGGCGCAGATGGAATCGACATCGATGGCGATGATGACTCGACGGTGACCGTTCGCGACAGCTCCGCTTCAGACAATGACGACCGCGGCTTCGAATCGAGCTTCGACGGTGGCACCGGAGTGTTTGAGAACGTCACGGCACAGCGGAACTCCTCTGACGGATTCGACATGGAAGCCGACGAGGGAGCTTCGATCACCCTGACCAATGCCGTTGCTCTCGACAACGGTGAGCTCGGCATCAATGCCGAGCCGGATACAGTCGACTCGATCGTCACGATCACCGGCGGACGTGGTGTCGGAAACGGCACGCACGGTCTCGCTCTGAATGTCGATCAGGGATCGGCGATGAGTACGGGTTTTCTCGCCAGCGGTAATGGCGAGGGCGGCGTTCTCATCGACGGGTACGACGGTCAGGCGACGCTGCGCAACGCGACCATCACCGACAACAACGAGATCGCGCTCACGCCCGGCGGCGGTATCGACATCAATGCGTACGACAACGAGATCGGCCCGCTCGATGTCCTGATCGAGGGCACCACGATCAGCGGCAATGCGGCTGTCTTTGGCGGGGGCATCAGCGGCACCATCGACGACGGGTCAACGTTCTTGTTGCTCAACTCGACGATCTCGGGCAACGAGTCCGGTTCGGCAAGTGCCCTTACGCTCGAAAGCATGGACGAAAGCGAGATGACGATCGCACACTCCACGATCACGCTGAACACGACAACTGAAGAGGTAGCAGCGGTGATCCCCGTCGGAATGCAGGTCACGATCACGCACTCGATCATCGCGGGCAACCTCGGCGGCGGCGCGGTGCGAGACCTCGGCGAAGACACCAGCACGCTCGATATCGAGTACAGCCTCGTGCAGACGGCCGACGCGAACTCGCTTGCTGCTCTCAGCGCGGGCACGGGCAACATCGTCGGACAGGGTGCGGGCCTGGGCTCGCTGGCCGACAACGGTGGCCCGACGCTCACGCACCTGCCGCTCGCCGGCAGCGCGGCGATCAGTGCGGGCAACTCTGGCATCGTCGGTGCGCCCGAGACTGATCAGCGCGGTGAGGACCGCGTCGTGGGCGTCATCGAGATCGGCTCTGTCGAGATTCAGCAGCCAGAGTTGGCCGCGACGGGTGCCGGTGACGCGAACGCGGCAAGTGCAGCAGCACTCGCACTGCTGCTGGTGCTCGGCGGTTCGGTGCTCATGGTGGCTCGGTCGCGTCGGCAGGTTGTGCGCCAGAACTAACCCGGCGCTCTTCTGTTCGGCGCATAGGGTGAGGCCATGAGCTCGCCCGACGAGGTGCCCCCTGCCCTGAGCGCTGTCGACACCGCCGCCGCCGTGCGCGCTGGCACGACGACCGCGGTCGCCGAGACCCGAGCCGCCCTGGCGCGCATTGCAGACCTCGACACCGTGCTGGGCGCGTTCCAGGTGGTGCGCGCCGAGAAAGCGCTCGCCGAGGCGGCCGAGGTGGATGCGCGGGTCGCGGCGGGCGAGCACCTGCCGCTGGCCGGCGTGCCGATCGCGATCAAAGACAACATTCCCGTC
>JBBQKE010000232.1:0-3518 GCA_038326585.1 Actinomycetales bacterium
ACGCCAGGCTTGGTGGAAGCCAGCACGGTGCGCCCGTCGGGAGTCCAGGCCTCCTCGACCGTCAAGATGTTCTGGGTGAGAGTTCCCGTCTTGTCCGAGCCGATGATGGTCGTCGAACCGAGCGTCTCGACGGCGGGCAGGGTGCGCAAGACGGCCTTCTGCTTCGCCATGCGTGCGACGCCGATGCTCATGGCGATCGTGAGCACGATCGGCAGTGCCTCCGGAATCGACGCCACCGCCAGCGCCACGGCCGACAAGAAGACGTCGGCGAAGTCACCTCCGCTCACCGCCCCCGCAATGAAGACAACGGCGCAGACGGCCCCGATCAAGACACCGATGCGCCGTTCGAGTTGACGCGTGAGTTTCTGCAACGGGGTCAGCGGCGAGGCGCGCTGCACGAGCTCGTTGATGAGACCGAGTTCGGTCTGCGCCCCGGTGGCGACGGCGACGCCGATGCCACGACCAGAGACCACGAACGTGCCGCTGTACGCCATGCAGGTGCGATCGCCGACCCCGGATGCTCGACCCACTGGAGCTATCTGCTTGGATGCCGGCATCACTTCGCCGGTGAGCATCGACTCATCGATCTGCAGGGTCGTGGTGTCGATCAAGCGCAAGTCGGCGGCGACTCGTTCGCCGCTCGAGAGCAGCACGATGTCTCCGGGCACCACCTCGCGAGCATCCAGCTCACCCTCATGTCCGTCGCGCACGACGCGGCAGTGCGGGCTTGAGAGCCGTGCGAGTGCTCGCACTTCAGACGCAGCCTTGCGCTCTTGCCAGAATCCGATCGAGGCGTTGAGCACGAGCACCACCATGATGGCAATCGCGTCGACCCACTTCTGCAGCAGCGCAGTGATGATGGCCGCGCCGAGCAAGATGGCGATCAGCGGACTCCAGAACTGCCGCAGCAGCGTGCGCCACCAGGGTGTCGGAGGAGTGCTCACGAGCTCGTTCGGGCCGACCTCGGCCCGGCGAGCGAGCACCTCGGTGTCGCTCAGGCCCTCACGTGAGGTGTTGAGGGCCTCAAGCGCCTCGTCACCCGACTCTTCATGCCAGGCAATCTCGATGTCCGCGCTCATGTTTTCGAGAGTACTCGCGCCTTGGATTCTGTTGGGGTGCTTGACTGGGCACATGACCGCGACCGTTCTTGACCGACGGGCGCTACTCGTTGCCATCCTCGCCGCCTTCGTGGCCTTTCTCGATGGGTCGATCATCACCGTCGCTCTTCCCGCGATCACCGACGAGTTGGGCGGTGGGTTGCCCGTGCAGCAGTGGGTGGTCGATGCGTACCTGATCACGCTCGGGGCGCTCATTCTGCTCGCGGGTTCGCTCTCTGATCTGTGGGGCCGCATTGCCGTGCTGCGCATCGGGCTCATCGGCTTCGGCATCACGTCGATCGCCTGCGGTCTCGCCCCCACCGCCGAGCTGCTTATCGCCGCGCGCGCCGCGCAGGGTGTCGCCGGTGCCCTGCTCGTGCCCAGTTCGCTCGCGCTCATCATGGGCACGCACCGCGGCGCCGCTCAGTCACGAGCGATCGGGCTGTGGACGGCGTGGACCTCGGCGGCCTTCATCGTGGGACCACTGCTGGGCGGATTATTGACCGATCTGCTCAGCTGGCGGTGGGTGTTCTTTATCAACGTTGTTCCGATTGCCGTGACGATGGTGTTGATGGCGCGCATGCGCAACGAACCCGCCGCCGTGCGTACGCCGATCGACGGCTGGGGAGCAGCCCTGGGCGCCCTCGGCCTCGGGGGAGTGGTGTTTGCCCTGATCGAGCAAGCGAACTACGGCTGGCAGTCACCCGTTGTGATCGTGCCGCTGGTCGTCGGGGCGCTGTGCCTGATCGGTTTCCTCGTTCGTCAAGCAACGGCGCAGCATCCGATGATGCCGCTGTCGCTGTTTCGCAATCGCAACTTCGCCGTCGGCAACCTGGCGACCGTCGCTATCTATGCGGCTCTCTCACTCTCGACGCTCGTGCTGGTGCTCTTCTTGCAGCAGGTCGCCGGACTCAGCGCGACCGCGTCTGGCGTGGTGATGCTTCCCGTCACGATCATGCTCATTGCGTTCTCGTCGCTCTTCGGCACGCTCGCGGGGCGCTACGGTTCGCGGTGGTTCATGACCGCCGGTCCGCTGATCGCTGCGGCGGGTCTTCTGTCGATGCTCGCGATCGACGTGCCCTTCGACTTCGTGCCGCAAGCGCTGCTCGGAGTGCTGCTGCTGGGCTTGGGTCTCGCGGTCACCGTGGCTCCCCTGACCTCCGCGGTGCTCGGCGCCATCGAACCGGCGCGGTCGGGCATAGCCTCGGCGGTCAACAACGCCGTGTCGCGCATTTCAGGCCTCGTCGCTATCGCTCTGCTCGGCGCGGTGGTGGGCACGGTGGTCGACGCGGCGTGGCTCGATCGAGCGTTGCTGTTGTGCGCAGGCCTGCTTGTCGTCGGCGCGATCGTCTCGGCGGTGGGAATACGGCGAGTCGTCGAGCCCGCAACGGTCGACGCGCCCTAGACCACGAACGAGCCCGCGGCACCGGCGAGCGTCACGACAGCAGCGACGGCTGCCGCCATGATGAGGCGAAACATGGCCCGAGATTCCGGCGCTCGCACGACCACAATCACGCCTGCGATGAGTAGTGCGACGGTTGCGATCGCTCCGACGAGCGACAGCGGCGCAATGTCGTCGGGCCCGAGCACGCCAAGCACACCGACGATCGCGAGCGCCACAAGTGCGGTGATTCCCGCCGGACGGGCACCCAGCCGGTGGGGGAGCGATCGGATGCCGTGCCGACGGTCATCGTCAAGGTCGGGCAGCACGTTTGCGAAGTGCGCGGCCAAGCCGAGAAGCGCCCCCATCGCGATCGCCCACCACGTTGCCGGCCTCGGATCTTCTCTAGCGAGCGTGACGATGAGGGGGAGCAGTCCGAAGCTCACGACGTAGCACGCCGACGCCGCGATGGTGCGCTTGAGGCCCAGGTTGTAAGCCCACCCCGACCCCAGCGCAACGAGATGCGCGACGGCGAAGGTGGGGCCGAGCACCAGCGAGCTGAGCAGTGCGACCGTGACGGCGACGACCGCGAGCGTCATCAGCGTGAGTGCGCTCACATCGCCCCGAACAATGGGCTTGTCAGCGCGAGAGGCCTCGATGTCACGGTGGGCGTCGAGGGCGTCGTTCGACCAGCCGATCGACAACTGGTTGGCCAGCATCACCATACCGACGACGGCGACTCGCCATGGATCAAGCCCGCTCACGGCTGCGAGCGTCACGGTGACGAGGGTGACTACAAGCGTCGGCCCGGCGTGCGCGGCGCTGAGAACGACGCCGAGGCGATGCATCATGCGCCCATCGTAGGTGGGCGACGGTTACCATCAGCAGATGCGACGCGACACGAGGCTGCTGACGGCAGCAGCAGCGCTTGCCGTCGTGACCGCACTCGTGGCCACCGGGTGCGCCGCTGCACAGCCCGGTATTCCTCGACCGGTCGAACTGTCTCGGTTGGTCGGGGCGCCGGTCGCACTCGACGAGCG
>JBBQKE010000233.1:0-3518 GCA_038326585.1 Actinomycetales bacterium
GAGCCCGATCCTGTTCCTCACCGCCAAAGACGACACCGACGACAAGATCATGGGTCTGACGGTCGGTGGCGACGACTACGTCACCAAGCCGTTCAGCCTCGACGAGATCGTCGCGCGCATCAAGGCGATTCTGCGTCGCACGATGCAAGAAGAAGATGACGCGGTCATTCGCACCGGCGGTCTCACCATGGACCAAGACACGCACGAGGTCACAGTCGGCGACGAGGTCATCGAGCTGAGCCCCACCGAGTTCAAGCTGCTGCGCTACCTCATGCTGAACCCCAACCGGGTGCTGTCGAAGGCGCAGATTCTCGACCACGTGTGGGAATACGACTTCAATGGTGATGCCGGCATCGTCGAGAGCTACATCTCGTACTTGCGCCGCAAGCTCGACCCGCACACCGATGAGCCGCTCATTCAGACCAAGCGGGGCTTCGGCTACATGCTCAAGGCTGCCAAGCTCTAGCCTTGGCACCTCATGCATGAGCAGTTGACCCAGTGGTGGGAGTCGATCTCCCTTCGCTCGAAGATCACCGGCGTCACGGTGTTCGTGGTGACGGTCGGCCTGCTCGTCGTCGGTGTCGGCACTCTCACGGTGCTGCAACGCACCCTCGTCGACGAGGTCGACCGGCAGGTGCGTCAAGCCGCCGATGAGTTGCCGGGGTCTTTTGCAGTCGACGAGTTCGACTCGTTCGAGGCTCTGACGCCGTCGATTTTCTCGAACCCGTTCTATTTCGGCGCGGTCGATGCCGAGGGGCGACTCATCGACGACAACATCACCATGGCGAACCACGGCCAGGCTCCCGATGTCTCGCGGTTGACCTTGAGTTATGTCTCGAGCCTCGAGGGCGGCATCACTCTCACGAGCGCCGACCGCACTACTCAGTGGCGCGTCGCGACGTTCCCTCTGCGGGTCACCGAAGGAGAGTCGGGCGCATCGCAGCAGGCCACCCTCGTCATCGGCGCCGACCTTGCCGATGCAAATGGCATCATCGGCTCGTTCGCGTCGATCTTTCTGGGCTTCGGGCTCGTCGTCGTGATCTTGAGCGCCGCGCTCACGCGACTGCTCGTCACCTCGACATTTCGCCCCTTGCGCGACGTCGAAGCAACCGCAGCCCGATTCGCCGGCGGCGACTTCAGCCAACGCTTGGGCGGTGCAACGCCCAACACCGAGGTCGGCCGTCTGAGCGGCTCACTCAACGCGATGCTTAGTCGTATCGATCGGGCCTTCGCCGATCGCGCGGCCACGATCTCGCAGATGCGTCGGTTCGTGGGTGACGCGAGCCACGAGCTGCGCACTCCTCTCGTCTCGGTGCGTGGCTACGCCGAGCTTTACCGCATGGGGGCGTTGACCGACGAGGAACAGGTCGGTCAGGCCATGGAGCGCATCGAGAAAGAGGCGATCCGCATGGGCGCCCTCGTGAGCGACCTGCTCGAGCTCGCGCGGCTCGATGAATCGCGACCCCTCGAACTCGCGCCGGTCGATCTGGTTCCGCTGGCGCGCGATGCGGCGCTCGACGCCCGGGCGAGCGCCCCCGATCGCGAGGTCACGGTCGTGGTCGAGGCGCACACGGCGACCACGACGGGGGCGGATGCTGCGCTCACCCATCACGAGACACCGAGCATCCCGGGGCCCGTCTCCACGCAGTCCTCGCTCGCTGGCTCTGCGTTCGCGCGCCTACGCGTACGTCGCTCGCGACGCGACGCAACACCCGCTGCCAGTGCTCCACTGATCGTTGCCCCCGAATCGACCAGGGTCTCTGCCGTGGTGCTCGGCGAAGAGAACAAGATTCGTCAGGTCATCACCAACCTCATCGGCAACGCTCTGCGCTTCTCACCGAGCGGCACGCCCATCGAGCTCGTCGTCGGCGTCGATCACGACTCTGAGAGGGCGACTATCGCGATCGTCGATCACGGCGATGGCATTCCTCCGCAGCTGCAAGAGCGCATCTTCGAGCGCTTCTTCCGCGCCGACTCTTCACGCGCCCGCGATACCGGCGGCTCGGGCCTCGGCCTCGCGATCGTCGCGTCGATCGTCGCGCTGCACAACGGGCAGGTCGACGTGCTCGACAGCCCCGGGGGTGGAGCAACGTTCCGCGTCTCGCTGCCGCTCCTCCCCAGTGATGCCCTTCGCGCGGATGCTCCCGCCGAGACGCACGCCACCCCCAGCGCCGCCCCCGCTTCGTAGTCTGCCCGCGGTGACCGGGCGAGTGACCCGGGGCCAGAAGGAGCGGCTCATGACGCGGTACCAAGTCGACAGCGACGCTGTGCTCACGGCAACAGCGGCCACACGGGGTTCTATCGCCCGCTTGCAAGCCGAAGCAGCGGGCCTGCAAGCCAACCTGTCGGGCCTGCAGGGCACGTGGAGCGGTGCGGCGGCGACCGCCTTCCATTCGCTCTTGGGTGAGTGGACGGCTGCGTACCAGCGAGTGGAGCAGACCCTCACCGCCCTCAACGAAGCGCTGAGCCATGCTGGCCAGGGCTACGCCGAGGTCGAGCAGCAGGCAGCACGCATGTTCATGCGCTGATGCTGTGCGGGGCGACGCCAGCGTCGGAGGCTCGCGTGACCCGGCTCTACAGTGGAGTCGTGCCTCCGACCGACGTCACCTTCGACCCGACCGTCGTGACTGCTGTGCTGCATCACATGAATGACGACCATGCCGACGACAATCTGCTGATCGCCCGCGCCTTCGGCGATCGCCAGGCGCAGACCGCTCGCATGGTGGGGGTCGATCGGCTCGCCGGTCACTGGCTCTATGCGTTGCCCTCAGCCGACGACGGCTCTGCGGCCGAGAAACAACTGCGAGTGCCGTGGAGCGTCGAGATCAGTGAGCGCACAGAGATTCGTCGCGAGATCGTGCTGCTGTATGACGCGGCGTGCTCGGCGCTCGGCATCGAGCCGAGACCGCACGGCTGAAGGCGATAGCTCGTCGACTGCACGGCTCTGGCACTCTCCACTGGCACCCCCTAAAGTTAGGTTTACCTAAGTTTAGAAAAGAGCGCACTCGTGACCGCATCCGCCCAGTCGGCAGCCATTCCGACCAGAGCACCCGGGCAGCCCCCCGCGGGCATCCCCTTCTCCCAGCTCGTGCGCGAGCGCAGCGCAGCCAGCCACCGCGGAAGCGAGGGCGCCTCGTTCATGGGTGACCTGCTGAAGGGTGAAGCAGACCGCGACGACTATGTGGCGCTCGTGTCGCAACACTGGGCGATCTACCATGCTCTCGAGGGCGCGGAGCCGGTGATGCGGCACGAACCGCTCGTGGCTCCGTTTCTCTCGACAGCCCTCAGCCGGCTGCCGGCACTCGAGGCCGATCTCTCTTATCTCATCGGCGAAGACTGGCGTGAGCGGCTCGACGTCATGCCCGCGACCGTCGAGTACGCCGCGCGCATCCGGAAGGTCGCCTCCGAGTGGCCGGCCGGGTACATCGCCCACCACTACACGCGCTACCTCGGCGACCTGTCGGGCGGCCTCCACATCGGTCGCATTATTGGGCGACAGTTCGGCTTCGAGACCAACG
>JBBQKE010000234.1:0-3507 GCA_038326585.1 Actinomycetales bacterium
CGGGGCGCTTGGCCCGCTTCTGCACGAGATTGAAGGCGTAGATAGATGCTCGAAACTGGTCTCCCGCTACGAGGTCGGCCAGGGCCTTGTCCTCAGCGGCGAAGCCCTCGGCCTTGGTCGTGTTCTTGGCCGCCGCGAGCAGTTCGAGGGCCGCGTAAGGCGACTTGGCGACCTTGCCGAGGCGCTTTTCGAGCGTCTTGCGGGCGATGCCGATCGCGACATCCCACTTCACAGCGCGCTCGATCTTGCCGGGCTCGTTCGGGCGCTTGACCTTCACCGAGCCCGCGAGCACGCCATCGGCCCAGTGGATCGAGTCTTCGAGGAAGTTCGCCGGCGACAGCAGCACGTCAGCGATGCCGAGCTCGAAGGCCTCAGCGGGCTTGAGCATCCGGTTGTTCTTGAGCGGGTTCTCGACGACGACCTTCAAGGCGTTCTCGATGCCGATGAGGTTGGGCAGCAACCACGCGCCGCCCCAGCCGGGGATGATGCCGAGGAAGACCTCGGGCAGCGCGAGGGCCGCGGCGCTCGAGTCGAGGGTGCGGTAGTCGCAGTTGAGTGCCACCTCGACGCCGCCGCCGAGGGCGAGTCCGTTGATGAAGCAGAACGACGGCACGCCGAGCTCAGCGAGCTTGCCGAGCGCGTAGTGGCCCATTTGCGCCATCTGCAGTCCCGCTTCGTAGCTTGGGATGTCGCCGACCTTCGAGAGGTCGGCGCCGGCAGCGAGGATGAACGGCTTGCCCGTGATGGCCAGTGCCCGGATCTCGCCCGCAGCAGCGCGCGCCTTCTGGGCGTCGAGCACCTCGGCGAGCTGCATGAGACCCGCGGGGCCGAGCGTGCTCGGCCGAGTGTGGTCGCGGCCGTTGTCCAGGGTGACGAGGGCGAGCATCCCGCCGCTCGGCAGCGGCACATCGCGCACGTAGCTGTGCGTGATGACCTCGTCATCGCTCAGGGCACGAAGTTCAGCGAATTGGTCGGGGGAGTACTGTGCGATCGCGCTGGTCGCCACGGTCATGCCTTCTTTCCGGTGTAGTGCGGGTTCTCCCAGATGACGCTGCCGCCCTGGCCGAGCCCCACGCACATCGCCGTGAGGCCGTAGCGAACGTGAGGCTGCTCTTCGAACTGGCGGGCGAGCTGGATCATGAGGCGCACGCCCGAGCTCGCGAGCGGGTGCCCAAGGGCGATCGCGCCGCCCCACGGGTTCACGCGGGGGTCGTCGTCGTCGATGCCGAAGTGGTCGAGCAAGCTCAGCACCTGCACGGCGAACGCCTCGTTGAGCTCGAAGGCCCCGATGTCGTCGATCGTGAGGCCGGCCTTCTTGAGCGCCTTCTCGGTCGAGGGGATCGGACCGATGCCCATGATCTCGGGAGCGACGCCGGCGAAGGCGAAGCTCACGAGACGCATCTTGGTGGTCAGTCCGAGTTCTTTCGCGGCGTCTGCGCTCGCGAGCAGGCTCACGGTGGCGCCATCGGTGAGCGGCGATGCGTTGCCGGCCGTCACACGGCCGTGCGGGCGGAACGGCGTTTTCAGGCCGGCGAGGCCCTCCATCGTCGTCTCGGGGCGAAGGCCCTCATCGGTCGTCGCGAGCCCGTAGCCCGACTCGCTGCGCAGGTCAACGGGAACAAGATCGGTCTGGATCTTTCCGGCCGCGTAGGCCGCGGCGACCTTCTGCTGGCTGCGCATGCCGAATCGATCGGCGCGCTCTTTCGTCAGTGACGGAAAGCGGTCGTGCAGACGCTCGGCGGTAAGGCCCATGTTGAGGGCGTCACCGCTCACGAGCTTCTCGGCGAGGAAGCGCGGGTTCGGGTCGGCCCCGAAGCCCATGGGGTGGCGGCCCATGTGCTCGACACCGCCCGCGATGGCCACGTCGTAGGCGCCGAAGGCTATGCCACCGGCGATGGTGGTGACCGAGGTCATCGCGCCAGCGCACATGCGGTCGATGGCGTAGCCGGGCCCGCTGAGCGGCAGGCCAGCGAGAATCGCGGCGGTGCGCCCGAGTGTGAGCCCCTGGTCGCCGACCTGGGTCGTCGCAGCGATGGCGACCTCATCGACGCGCCCTTTTGGCAGCGAAGGGTTGCGCTCGAGCATCCCGATCATGGCCTTGACGATGAGGTCGTCGGCACGCGTGTTCCAGTACATGCCCTTCTCACCCGCTCGGCCGAAGGGGGTGCGAACCCCGTCTACGAATACGACGTCGGCTCGTTCAGCCACGATGGTGCCTCCTAGGAGTTGTTGGACTGGAAGTCAGCCTAGGCAGGTGGGTCGAGCGGGCGCGTCTTGCCTGCGTGTTCCTACGAAGGAGGCTCGGGCGGCTCCTCCACCGCATGGAGGGCATCGACAAAGGCTTGGGCGATAACCTGTGCAGTTGCGTCAATCTGCCAGGGACGAGCTCCGAGCTCGGCGAGGGCGGCCCGCACGCTCGGCTCGTCAATCTCGGCGGGAGGCGACCAGGTGATGCGACGCACATGGTCGGGGGTCAGCAGGTTCTCGAGGGGCAGCCCGAGGTCGTCGGCGATGGGCTGCAATCGCGGCTTCACTTCGCGCAGGCGTCGGTCGGCTTCTGGGTTGCGGTCAGGCCACGACCGGGGGGGCGGAATGGTCTCTTCACCGCTGCGGAACGCGGGAAGGTCGTCGGTCGCGAGCCCCCGCTCGATGGCCGCCCACCATCGGTCAAGTTGCGAGCGGCTCGCGCGACCACTGAACGTCTTGAGCGCCGCAAGGTCTCGTTTCGAGGCGAGGGCTGCGCGAGAGGCGACAATGATCGATGAGTCGGGCAAGAGCCGACCCTGCGAGGTGTCGATCTCGCGCGCATACTCGTCTCGAGCCCGCCAGAGCTCGCGTGCCACCGCAAGGGCCCGCTGACCGCGCACGGTGTGCAACCCAGAGAGCCGACGCCACGGCTCGGCACGAGGCTCGGGTGCGTCGCGCGCGAGCACCGCCGCGAACTCCTGCTGAGCAATGTCGGCTTTACCGGCTGCGTCGAGCCGTGCCGCGATGTCGTCGCGCACATCGAGCA
This sequence comes from Actinomycetales bacterium, assembly GCA_038326585.1. Lineage (GTDB taxonomy): Bacteria > Actinomycetota > Actinomycetes > Actinomycetales > Microbacteriaceae > Microcella. The sequence goes on from JBBQKE010000234.1 coordinate 3,014, forward strand.
GCAGTTCGACGTCGAGGGCGGCATAGACGAGCCACGCAGCGGGCAACGGACGCGTCGACCAGTCAGCTGCAGAATGCTCCTTCGCCAGGTGCAGGCCGAGGGTCTCTTCGACCACAGCGCCGAGGCCCACACGGGCGAAACCTGCCAGCCGAGCCCCGAGCTCGGTGTCGAACAGAGATGCCGGTTCAAGGTTGAGCTCGCGAAGGCAGGGCAAGTCTTGGCTCGCGGCGTGCAACACCCACTCGAGGCCACCGATCGCCTGCTGCAACTCGTCGAACGAGCCGATCGCTGGCGGGTCGAACAAAAAGGTGCCGGCGCCGCGTCGATAGACCTGAATGAGGTAGGCCCGCTGCGAGTACCGGTACCCGCTCGCGCGCTCGGCATCCACAGCGACCGGTCCTTCACCCGCCGAGAGCTGGTCGACCGCGTCGAGGTACGCCTCGCGCGTCTCGATGACGACAGGGGTCTCTGCGGGGCGCGCGATATCGAGCTCG
>JBBQKE010000235.1:0-3506 GCA_038326585.1 Actinomycetales bacterium
GAGGTGTTGCGCAGTAGCCCGTGAATCGCGTTCGTGCGATCGACTTCGGTGAGGTCGAGCTGCTGCACGGCGCCGTCGAGCATCCATCGCCCGTCGCGCACGCGATTCGGCCACAGAACCAACACGAGTCCGCATCCGTAAGGCGGCGTCGATGACTCGGGGTAGCCCTGCACGAGGTCGTGCCCGTCGACCGTGAGGTGGCGCAGAGCGGCGGCGACCGTGGTGATGACGGCTTCGACCGGGCCGTGGGCGCCATCGTGATGCAGGGTGTACTGCTCGCCCGTGGGTGGAGTGCTCATGCCGTCACTGTACGCGCGAGAGTGCCACTGTCGTGATAGCGAGACCGGCGGCGCGCAGCGGGTCGAGCTGGACTGCGGTCGCTCGATCGTCGGTGATGAGCTCGTCGAGTTCGGCGAGCGATGCCACGCGGCCCAGGTGCACCTGACCGAGCTTCGACGAGTCGGCGGCGAGCACGCGTCGAGCAGCGCACGCGACCATGCGGCGCTTCACCTCGGCTTCAGGCAGGTTGACATTCGTCGCGCCCGCGAGAGCGTCGACCCCGGTTGCCCCGAGTATCGCGAGATCGACCCGCACATCGTCGAGCAGGGTCGTCGCGAGTGGGTTGACGAGCGAATGCTGCAGCGAACGCACCGTGCCACCCGTGACGACCACGGTGAATCGGGGTATCGCCGGCTCGAGGGCGAGCGCGATAGCCAGTCCGTTCGTCACGATGACGACCTCGGTCAGCTCGGTGCGGGCGACGAGAGCGTGGGCGACGGCGAGCGTTGTCGAACCGACATCGAGCAGGATGCTCTCACCCGACCGCACGCGCGCCGCAGTCTCGGCGGCGATCGCCTGCTTGGCTCGAGCGAGCCGGGTGCTCGATTGCTCGAGGCTGCTCTCGCGCGCGGCGACAAGCCCGCGGGGCATCGCTCCGCCATGCACTCGAGTGAGCCGGCCTTCGCGCTCGAGAGCGGCGAGGTCGGTGCGCACGGTGACCTCGCTCACCCGGAGGGTTCGAGCGAGGTCGACCACGCGGGCGAAGCCGTGATCGGCCACGAGACCGGCGAGTCGTTCGCGGCGCTGCGGCGCAGCATCCATGGGTCGTCCCTTTCGAAACCTGTCGATATCGAAAGCGTACTGCTTGCGAGATCGCAAGCCCTGGCGCGTACGATTCTGAGGTGCCGATCCTCTTTCATTCCACGACACTCGCTGACGGCCGCGAGCTCATCTACGTCGACGACGCCGACACGACACTCGGGCCAGAGCGCTCGATCGACCGGCGCGTGCTCGACCCGCGGCCAGAGACGGCGAGCATGCGGCAAGACGTGCTCACGGGTGAGTGGGTGTCGATCGCGAGCAATCGGCAGAACCGCGTCTTCATGCCGCCGCCTGATCAAGACCCGCTCGCACCGGCGAGCGAGCAGAACCCCAGCGAGATTCCGAGTCTCTACGACGTCGCCGTCTTCGAGAACCGCTCTCCCAGCTTCGGCCCGGCTCTCGAGCACGAGAACGCCCCGACGGGTCTGGATGACCTCACCGAGATCGGCATCGGTCGCAGTCGCACGAGCGTCGGGCGCTGTGAGGTCGTCTGCTTCTCGCCCGAGCACGAAGGCTCGTTCGGCTCACAGACCGTGAGCCGTGCGCGCACCGTCATCGAGGCCTGGGCGCATCGCACGGCCGCCCTGAGCACGCTGCCCGGCATTCAGCAGGTGTTCCCTTTCGAGAACCGCGGCGCCGAGATCGGCGTCACCCTGCCGCACCCGCACGGGCAGATCTACGCCTACCCCTTCATCACCCCGCGCACGAGCATGCTGCTGCGGTCGATCGAGTCGGTCGGCCCCGACCTCTTCGCGCGCGTGCTCGAGAGCGAACAGACAAGCGAGCGTGTCGTGCTGCGCGGTGAGCACTTCACCGCCTTCGTGCCCTTCGCGGCCCGCTGGCCCATCGAGGTGCACGTTCTGCCGCACCGGCACGTACCCGACTTCGCCGGTCTTACCGAGGTGGAGAAAGACGAGCTCGCACCGTTCTACCGCCGCCTGCTGCGCGGCATCGACGCGCTCTACCCGACGCCGACCCCGTACATCGCGGCCTGGCACCAGGCCCCCGTGCACGTTGGGCGCGACTCCGTGCGCCTGATGCTGCAGGTGACGAGCCCGCGTCGCGGCGCTGACAGACTGAAGTATCTGGCCGGCTCGGAGGCCGCGATGGGCGCCTTCATCGGCGACGTCGCCCCCGAAGCCCAAGCCGCGTTCATCCGCGAAGGAATCGAGAGCACCGGCAATGACTGACATTCGCGACGACACACGCGCGGGCTTCGAGGCTGTCTTCGGCGCAGCACCCGATGGGCTGTGGTCAGCACCGGGCCGCGTGAACCTGATCGGAGAGCACACCGACTACAACGAGGGCTTCGTGCTGCCGTTCGCAATCGACCGCCGCACGGTCGTTGCCCTCGGCGTGCGCGACGACCGCCGCGTGCGGGTCGCGAGCACCTTCGCCGACGAAATTGCCGAGATCGATCTGGATGCCCTCGCCCCCGATGCCCTCGGCGGCTGGTCGGCGTACCCCTTGGGTGTGGCCTGGGCGTGCAGCGAGTTTGGCGCCGACCTCGCCGCGGTGCCCGGCGTCGACCTGTTCATCGACTCCGACGTTCCGGTCGGCGCAGGCCTCTCGAGCTCGGCCGCGATCGAGAGCGCTGTCGCGCTCGCCCTCAACGACGTGTGGCAACTCGGCCTCGACCGTCGCACGCTCGCGCGCGTCGGGCAGCGTGCCGAGAATGTGGCCGTCGGTGCCCCCACCGGCATCATGGACCAGTCGGCATCGCTACTCGGAGAGGTCGACCACGCCGTCTTTCTCGACTGCCGCTCGCTCGAGAGCGAGCTCGTGCCGCTCGGGCTCGCCGAGGCGGGCCTGGCGATTCTCGTCATCGACACGGGCGTGAAGCACAGTCACGCCACGGGCGGGTACGGCGAGCGCCGGGCCGCGTGCGAGCGCGGCGCAGCGGCGATGGGCGTATCCTCACTGCGTGATCTGACCGTCGACGACCTGCCGCGCGTGCAGCAGCTGCTCGACGACGTGACCTTTCGGCGCATCCGCCACGTCATTACCGAGAACCAGCGAGTTCTCGACACGGTCGCCACGCTGAAGGCCCAGGGTGCTGCTGCAATCGGCGAGCTGCTGGATGCCTCGCACCGCAGCATGCGAGACGACTTTGAGATCTCGGTGCCCGAACTCGACCTCGCCGTCGAGACCGCGGTGAGTGCCGGAGCGATCGGCGCGCGCATGACCGGCGGCGGCTTCGGCGGCGCGGCGATCGCGCTCGTTCGACTCGGCGATCTCTCGCGCGTGCAAGTCGCCGTCGACAACGCTTTCGGCGAGCACGCCTTCGGTCAGCCCGACACCTTCGTCGTCACGGCCTCAGACGGGGCTGCGCGAAACTAACTCGCAGGCGTCGAGTCTGCAACAGCGATGGCCCGTTGCACCGCTGCGACGGCTGTCGCCACGTC
>JBBQKE010000236.1:0-3467 GCA_038326585.1 Actinomycetales bacterium
GGGTGAGTCGACACCGGTGGCTCCGGTGAGGTCGCGGAACCTGAAGCGCTCTTCACTGATGGCCGTGTAGTTCATGAACATTTGGTCGAGGACTTCCTGCGCCGCAACGTTGTCGATGCCGATGATGAGTGAGATGTCGCCGTCGTTGAGGTCGCCCACGTCTTGGCTGCCAGCTCCGCGGGAGGCGGTACAGTCCCCGGTGAAGTCCACGAATTCGACTCCGTTGACGCGAATGATGGCGTTGCCGACATCGTCGGCGGTGTAGCCACCGGCGGCGGGCGCCTCCTGCTCTTCCTCGGTCGGCGCGCCCTCTTCCGCGGTGTCGGCGGGCGGCGCACCCTCGCTGGTCGGCTCCTCGTCGACAGTTGCCGTGCACGCAGCGAGCATCGCGGTGGCGGCGAGAACGACGACGGCGAGCTGTGATCTGCGCATCCAGGACGGGCGGGCGACGGTGACGGAGGAGTTGAAAGAAGTCATGTGGTTAAGGTTCCCCACCGCCAGGCAGTTTTGGCAATACGACTTTCGCCCAAGCTGTGCGGGTATTCTCACGCACCATGGGGTTGGATGCTGCTGATGCGCAAGCGGTCCTGCGGGTGGCGGGGCGTCTCGCGCAGCATCCCCCGGTGGACTTCGCGGATGCTCTCGACGCGTTGCGCGAGGTGATCAAGTGTGACAGCGCCAGCTTCAACGACATGGTGCTGGCCGCTCGAGACTTCCGCTACGTCATCGTGCCGACCAGCGACAGTGCGCTCGCGACTCGGCTCAAGCCGCAGTACGACAAGTATTTTCACGAGCATCCGCTCATCACCGCGACCGTCTCGACGCGCGGGCTGGGCGCCATCCGATTCTGCGATGTGGAGGGCGGCGCAGACATCACCTCCACCAACCTGTTCCGCCACTTCTACAGCCCGTTCAATGTGCGCTACCAGTTGGTGCTCGAACTGCCGTCGCCGCCCGACGTCGTCGTGGGGTACGCCCTCAATCGCAGCGAGACGGCGGGGGAGTTCAGTGAGCGTGACGTGGCGGTCATGAATGCCCTGAGCGGGCATCTCGCCATGCACCATCGGTCCGTGCTCGATGGTGAGCGTGCCCGCCTCGTGAATACGGAGTTGGATCGCAGCGCATGGGCCGTGGTCTCAGTGCGTTCCGACGGCATGGTGGAGGCGTCGTCGTCAAGCGTGTGGAAAGCGGGGGCCCGGGTTTCTGCCAGTCTCGCCGCGATACTCGTCGACCCCGAGTTGATGCCCGGTGAAGAGTCTCGACACGAAGTCACGATCGGTGACCAACGGTGGCACTGCATCGTGCACCCGGTGCGGCTGGGCCCCACGGTGCTGTTCTTGCGCCGGCGGCAAGACTTGGCGGCGGATACCGACGCGCTCATCGAGGCGGGGCTGACCCAGCGTCAATCCGAGGTCGTGATCGCGCTGGCGCGCACCGGCGGGTCGAACAACGAGCTCGCTCGTGAGTTGGGCATGTCAGAGTCGACCGTGAAAAAGCATCTTGAGGTGATCTTTCGCGTTCTTCAGGTCACCAGCCGTGCCGCCGTCGTGCTTCGCCTGCGCGAACTCAACGTTTCGGGCTAGAACGACCGCAGACACGGTTTCCTGCGGGCGCAATGAGCCAAACCGGAGGAGCGATGCCGCTTGTTTTTGTGGTGGGTGAAGACGCACACAAGCGTGCAGCCTCACGACGCGAAGTCCGGCGCTACAGGGCTACGTGGCACAGCGGGCAACCCTGCGGCGAAGATCGTCTCCAACAGTCGGTACGCGCGGTCGGGCGGCAATTCGCCAGGGAAGTAGTGCTCGAAGACCCGCTCGGCCTCCTCTGCCGAGCTGATCGACATGATGGCGAGCAGTGTCGCGATGTCGTCGGTGTCCCGAGCCGGGCGCGCAGCGCGAAGGTCGCCGCCTTCGAGTTGAGCCAGTCGACGGGCCAGCCCCGCTCGTCAGTGATCTCACGAACGATCGCATCGACATCGTCATTGCTTTGGATGCTCGCATCGATGTCGGGCGTCACCCGGCGGTCCGTGTCGTAACGCAGCAGCATCGCGGCCCCGCCCAGAATGCGGATACTGGCTGTCGATCCGCGCTCGTGGAGGCGAGCAACGACCTCGCGGAGGCCGTCGATCATGTCATCTCTTGTCAGCGTGACCATCAGACGCTCTGCAGGCTGTCGACGTCGATGAGCACTCCACGGCGCCGGAAAGGTTCGGGAACCACCCCAAGGTCATCGGCGGTGATGTAGCGGCTGTCGGTGAGCACCGTGGGTTCGGCAATCACGGGTGCTGATGCGAGCCACCCAGGCAGGGGGGCAGTGACTTCAGCCAGCCGATACTCGACCAGTGCCGCAATCGCGGCGTCGTACACAGGGTCGCCCGTGGTCGCCGGCGCGAAGGCGGTGATCACGACGCGGTTCGTGGGCGTCTCGTTCGCGAGGTCGTCGTTGAAGGCGAGCCAGGCGCGGAAGGCGCCACTGGTATCGCCAACCTTGAGCGCGACGCGAATCTCGGCGGCGACTTCGAGGGCGGTCACGCGCAGGGTGGGCGAGATCGTCAGTCGCGCGCCGGTAGCGCGCAGCAGACGGTCGAGGGTGTCGACACGAGGAACGCGGCGGCCCGACTCAATCGCTGAAATGTTGGCGGCGAAGTGCCCAGAGCTGTGGGCGAGGCTTGACTGCGACACGCCCCGAGATTGGCGTGCGGATTCACTCAACGTCGCAATCGTCATGCCCCTCACCCCCGTCTTATCGAAAACGATAACATGTGAGGAGGGTTATGCGCTCGCAGATGGCGGGTCTGACCAACAGCGTCGCCGCGGCCTCAGCGCGAGCTGTTCGCCGTGCGCCCCCGCACGATGCCGATGAACTCATCGACCATCGGATGCGCCTTCTCGATCGGCCACACGAGCGAGATGGCGGTGTCGGGTGCGCCGTGCACGGGGCGCGCGACGACATCTTTGCGCGACAGCGCGCGCGCCACCGACTGGGGCATGACGGCCACGCCGACGTTCGCGGCGACGAGTTCGATGGTGTCGGATCCGTCGCCGCCGAACAGGTCGACCGGCAATATGGCGATGTCGTCGAGGCTCGCCAGCTCGTCGAGGGTGACTGAGTCGAGGCCGGCGATGAGCTCTCCACGCGCGGCGACGACGACCGGGCTCTCGCGGTAGAGCTCGATGGCGTGCCAGGTGTCGTCGGCACGGGTGTCACCAGCACGGTCGTCGCGCAGCAGCGCCATGTGGGCGGTGCCCTGCGTGAGGGCCGCGAGCGCAGCATCCTGATTCATGGGGGTCAGGTCGAGGCGGCCGCGGGTGCGGCGATCGCGCCAGACCCGCTGCCACGTGCCCGGGGTGACGCCGGGCACGAAGGCGACGCGCGACGGGTCGGGGTCCGGAGCAGGCCTGGGCCCAGGCTATCGGCGCCCGGCCGTCGGTCTCTCGACCGCGTACGCTCGGGTGCATGACCGAAGC
>JBBQKE010000237.1:0-3463 GCA_038326585.1 Actinomycetales bacterium
ATGGAGACGGCCGCACGCTATTTCGGCCTGCTCGATGCGGCCGCCGGGAGTTCCTCGTGAGCACGGTCGCCGAGACGATTCGCACCCGCAACGACGAGGCCTCCGGAGCGCTCATCGGCTACCTGCCCGTCGGGTTCCCGAGCCTCGACGCGAGCGTCGACGCGGCCGTCGCGCTCGTCGAGAACGGCGTCGACATCGTCGAGCTGGGCCTGCCCTACAGCGATCCCGTCATGGATGGCCTGACGATCCAGCGTGCGACCCAGACCGCCTTGCGAAACGGGTTCCGCCTGCGTCACGGCTTCGAGGCCGTGGAGCGCATCCGGGCACGCGTCGATGCACCGCTGCTCGTCATGACGTACTGGAATCCCGTCGTGCAGTACGGCGTCGAGCGTTTCGCCACCGATTTGCAGAATGCCGGGGGAGCGGGCCTCATCACTCCCGACCTCATCCCTGATGAGGCTGCTGAATGGATGGCCGCCTCGCAGGCGCACGATCTTGACCGGGTCTTCCTCGCCGCGCCCTCGTCGAGCGATGCGCGCATGAAGCAAGCGGTCCAGAGCAGCCGAGGCTTCGTCTACGCCGTGTCGACCATGGGCATCACGGGTGCCCGCGACGACGTCGACAAGGCCGCACGCGGCGTTGTCAGTCGTTTGCGCGAGGCAGGGTCGACGAGCGCCTGCGTGGGCCTGGGTATCTCGACGGCTGACCAGGTTGCCGACGTGCTCAGCTACGCCGATGGTGCCATCGTGGGGTCGCGCCTCGTCGCGGCACTCGAGCACGGTGGTGTTGCTGAAGTCGCCGCCGTCGCTGCAGAGCTCTCGGCCGGCACCCGCTAGCACCACCGCCCGGCCTGTGCTCTCTTCGCTAGGCTGGCCAACGCCCACTTGTGCTTGACAGCTCTGCGAAAGGTTTTACCGCCGTGATTCAGCCTCTGAGCATTCCGAGCCCGCCGCCCGAGTGGCAGGTCTTCAACCTAGGCCAGTGGCTGCGCGACATCGGGCTGACCTGGTTCGGCTTCGATGTCAACATCTACGCCTATGCCCTGTGCATCCTCGCCGGAATCGTCGCGGCGGTCGTGCTCACCAACCACCGCTTGACCGCGCGCGGCGCTGAGCCCTGGATCACTCTCGATATCGCCCTCTTCGCGGTGCCGTTCGGCATCATTGGCGGTCGCATCTATCACGTGCTCACGCACCCGAACGATTACTTCTTCGAGGGCGCTGACCTGCTGAGAACCCTGTACATCTGGGAGGGCGGCATGGCGATCTTCGGCGCCCTCATCGGTGGCGCCTTCGGTGCCTGGCTCGGATGCCGAGTGACCGGTGTGCGGTTCTGGTCGTGGGCTGACGCGCTTGCTCCCGGGTTGTTGCTCGCGCAAGCCTTTGGGCGCCTCGGCAACTGGTTCAACCAAGAACTCTTCGGCCTGCCGACCGATCTGCCGTGGGGGCTCGAGATCGACCGACCGAACTCGGCGATCCCCGTCGGCTTGCCCGATGACACTCTGTTTCACCCCACCTTCCTCTACGAGATCTTCTGGAACCTCGCCGGCGTGGCTGTGATTCTGCTTCTCGACAAGCGACTCACGCTCCAGTGGGGCAAGCTGCTGGGCGTCTACCTCATCTGGTACGGCGCCGGCCGCAGCGTGTTCGAGACCATCCGTCTCGACCCCAGTGAGCTGTTCCTCGGCATTCGCGTCAACGTCTGGGGAGCCTGGGTCGCCGTGCTCGTGGGTATCGCGATCATCATCATCCAGTCGCGACGGCATCCCGGCCTCGAGCCGTCGCCCTACGTCGCCGGACGAGAGTGGTCACCAGAGCCTCCTGTAGACTCGGAAGACACCTACACCGACGCCGATGTCGAGGGCAATGGCGCCCTTGCCGTCTCCGGTGCTCCCGGTTCGACCGACGCCACAAGCGAGTCCGCCGCGAAACCGTAGCCGCCCGACCGATCCAGTTCCTCATGCGAGACTGACAGCGGGCAGTTCGCCGATCGCCACCACATCGATCCGGTATCCCTTCGCGCACGGTGCGCGCATCCACTTCAGGGCCAGTGACGTCCCGCACGGTATCCGCTACGACGTGAGGACGGTTCTCGGCATGGACATCGCATCACCGATGCAACGATTCTCGACCATGCCCGCCGCCCAGGGGCTGTTCGATCCCGACCGAGAGCGCGATGCGTGCGGTCTCGCGATGGTCGCCACGCTGCGTGGCACTGCCGGGCACGACATCATTCAGTTGGCTCTCGACGCGCTGCGCAATCTCGAGCACCGCGGCGCGGTGGGCTCCGATGCAGGTACCGGCGACGGTGCGGGCATCGTGACCCAGATTCCTGACGCGTTCCTGCGCGCCGTGGTGGAGTTCGAACTCCCCAGCGTCGGCAGCTACGCCGTCGGCACCGCGTTCCTTCCGGTCGACGACGACGAGCGCGAGCGCGAGAAGCAGGCCATCGAGCGCATCGCCGTCGATGAAGGCCTCGAGGTCATCGGGTGGCGCGAGGTGCCGACCGACGACTCCCTCATCGGCAACCTTGCTCGCGAGGCTATGCCAGCGTTCGAGCAGCTCTTCGTGCGATCGGCGCGCTCCGACGAGAGCGGCGCGGCGCTCTCGGGGCTGGCGCTCGACCGTCAGACCTTCCGCGCGCGCAAGCGAGCAGAGCGCGAGCTCGGCTCGTACTTCCCGTCGCTGTCGTGCCGCACACTCGTCTACAAGGGCATGGTGACCACGCTTCAGCTCGAGCCGTTCTATCCCGACCTGAGCGACGAACGTTTCGTCTCGACCTTGGCGCTCGTGCACTCGCGGTACTCGACCAACACCTTTCCTTCGTGGCCGCTCGCGCAGCCCTTCCGCATGATCGCCCACAACGGCGAGATCAATACGGTGCAGGGCAACCGCAACTGGATGCGCGCCCGGCAGTCGCAACTGCAGTCCGACCTCTTTGGCGATCTGCGCGATGTGTTCCCCATCGTCTCGCCCGGTGCCAGCGACTCGGCATCGTTCGACGAGGTCGTCGAGCTGCTGTCGCTCGGCGGTCGATCGCTGCCTCACGCGATCATGATGATGGTGCCCGAGGCCTGGGAGAACCAGACCGACATCGATCCGGCCCTTCGCGACTTCTACGAGTACCACGGCATGCTCATGGAGCCGTGGGATGGCCCCGCTGCGTTGGTCTTCACTGACGGCAGCCTGGTCGGTGCGACGCTGGACCGCAACGGACTCCGACCGGGTCGCTTCATCGTGACCGACGACGGACTCGTCGTGCTCGCGAGCGAGATCGGCGTACTCGACATCGAGCCGAGTCGCATCGTGCGCAAGGGGCGCTTGCGGCCCGGCAAGATGTTCCTGGTCGACACGGCCGACGGCCGGCTTATCGAAGACGACGAGATCAAGACGCAGCTCGCGGGGCTCTCACCGTGGGGCGAGTGGCTCGAGGGGCAGCGCATCCACCTCAAAGACCTTCCCGA
>JBBQKE010000238.1:0-3420 GCA_038326585.1 Actinomycetales bacterium
CGAACCCGAGACCTACACCTACCCGATGCCGCGTTTCGATCTCGTCTGGGGAATCCTCGCCGCGAACCCTTACATCGTGCTCGCCGACGCCGCGCCGACGACATTCACGAGCGACGGCTACCCCGAAGACCTGTTCGGTCAGATCGCGCTCGGCGTGCGATCGGCGCAGTTGCCGATCGAGCAAGAAGAAGTCATCGATGAGTGCGCCGCAGCGCTCGCCGGCGATCTCAACAACGCCTACGAGTTCGAGACACCGCAGCAGATCTTCAACCGTACGGTGCCGAGCTGGTTCGTCGGCCTTGCCATCCATCTCGTGCTCGCTATCGCGGCGCTCGCCGCAGCAGTCGCGCGCACGCGCACGCCGGCCGGCCGTCTGCCGACGGGCAGTCGCGTCGCCTGACAGAATCGACCTATGGCCACAGCTGTCACGCCCCCTCGCGGCATGCGCGATTTCCTGCCCGCTGAGAAGGCGCGGCGCGAGCGCGTGCTGCAGCGCATCCGTTCGGTCTACCGGGCGCACGGTTTCGACGAGATCGAGACGCCCGTCATGGAAGACGCGTCGCGCCTGCACGCGGGGCTCGGCGGCGACAACGAGAAGCTCGCCTTCGCGGTGATGAAGCGCGGCCTGACGATGGATTCTCTCGCCGGGGCCGCGACTCCTCTCGAGCTTGCCGACCTCGGCTTGCGGTTCGACCTCACCGTGCCGCTCGCACGCTTCTATGCGAGCAACCGCGGTCAACTTCCCAGTGTGTTCCGCGCTATCCAGATCGCGCCCGTGTGGCGCGCCGAGCGGCCGCAGAAGGGCCGCTACCGGCAGTTCGTGCAGTGCGACATCGACATCATCGGTGAGCCGGGCATGATCGCCGAGGCCGAGCTCATCTCAGCGACGGCCGCAGCCCTCGACGCTCTCGGGGTGCCGGGGTGCAGCATCCGCGTGAATGATCGACGGCTGTTGACGGCATGGCTCGCGGCGTTCGATGTGCCCGAGACTCTGCAGCCCGTCGCCCTCATCTCGATGGACAAGCTCGACAAGATCGGCTTCGACGGCGTCGTCGACGAGCTGCGCGCGATCGGTGTCGCCCGCGCGGGGGAACTGTTCGACGGACTTCACCCTGCACTCGAGGGTGACGCATCGTGGCGGATGCTCGATCACGCGATCTTCGCCGACGAACCTGCCGCGGCCGACCTGCGCAGTCTGCGCGCTGCCGCGGGCGATATTCCTCTCGTGTTCGACCCTTTTCTGGTGCGTGGCATGGGCTACTACACGGGCCCGATCTTCGAAGTGGCCCACCCCGACTTCGGGTACTCGCTCGGCGGCGGTGGTCGCTACGACGGCATGATCGGCCGGTTTCTCGGCACCGAGGTGCCCGCGTGTGGCTTCTCGCTCGGCTTCGAGCGGCTCATCGACCTCGTTGAGCTCGGTGACGAGACAGACGACGGGGCGGCGCTGCTCTACGAGCGCGATGCCGACCTCGAGCGCGTCATGGCGCTCAAGAACTCCCTCGTGGCCGAGGGGGCCCGCGTGCGGTTGCTGGCGCGCCCCAAGAACATGAAGGCCGCCCTCGAGCAGCTCGAGGCCGAGGGATTCACGCGGTTCGCGGTGATCGGCCGCGACGCGACGGCCGATGCCGCGACACTCGACTGGCGTAGGCTCAATGACCGCTGAGTACCACTCCGAGGCGGAGAGAACTCAGTACTGACAGACCACCACTGAAGGAGACCACACATGGCTGCCATCGAAGCCGTCGGCGCCCGCGAGATTCTCGACTCGCGCGGCAACCCCACTGTCGAGGTCGAGGTTCTGCTCGACGACGGCACTGTCTCGCGTGCGGCTGTGCCCTCGGGCGCATCGACCGGCACGTTCGAGGCCTACGAGCTCCGCGATGACGACAAGAAGCGCTACCTCGGCAAGGGCGTGCTCAAGGCCGTCGATGCCGTGCTCGATGTTCTGGGCCCGGCTATCGAAGACATGGACGCGAGTGATCAGCGCCTCATCGACGCTGTGCTGCGCGACGCCGATGGCACCGACAACAAGTCGAAGCTCGGCGCGAACGCCATTCTCGGCGTCTCGCTCGCCGTCGCCAAGGCGGCTGCTGACTCGGCCGACCTGCCCCTCTTCCGCTACCTCGGCGGACCCAACGCGCACGTGCTGCCCGTGCCGATGATGAATGTCATCAACGGCGGTGCGCACGCCGACACCGGCGTCGACATTCAAGAGTTCATGATTCTGCCGATCGGCGCCGAGACCTACAGCGAGGGTCTGCGCTGGGGCGTCGAGACCTACCACGCCCTCAAGGGCGAGCTCAAGGCCGGCGGCTTCTCGACCGGGCTGGGCGACGAGGGCGGCTTCGCCCCCGACCTCGCGAGCTCGAAGGCCGCACTCGACTTCCTCATGGCCGCCATCGAGAAGGCGGGCTTCACGCCGGGCCGCGACATCGCGCTCGGGCTCGATGTCGCCGCGACCGAGTTCTTCTCCGACGGCGTCTACCGTTTCGAGGGTGCCGACCACACGGCCGCCTCGATGGCCGCGTTCTACGCCGACATCGTCGGGTCGTACCCGCTCGTCACGATCGAAGACCCGCTCGACGAAGACGACTGGGAGGGCTGGGCGTCGCTCATGACCGACATCGGCTCGAAGGTGCAGATCGTCGGCGACGACCTGTTCGTGACGAACCCCGAGCGTCTCGCGAAGGGCATCGGTCTGCGCGCCGCCAACTCGCTGCTGGTCAAGGTCAACCAGATCGGCTCGCTCACCGAGACCCTCGACGCGGTGTCTCTCGCGCAGCGCAGCGGCTACACGGCTGTGCTCTCGCACCGCTCGGGCGAAACCGAAGACACGACGATCGCCGACCTCGCCGTCGCGACGAACTGCGGGCAGATCAAGACCGGAGCTCCGGCCCGCAGCGAGCGCGTCGCGAAGTACAACCAGTTGCTGCGCATCGAAGAAGAGCTCGGCGACGCCGCGGTCTACGCTTCTCGCAGCGCCTTCCCGCGCTTCACCGCGTAGCCCACCTCACGCGCAGCGGCCCGCCGATCCTCTCACCGGGGTTCGGCGGGTCGCTCGCTTAAGCTGAGACCATGGCTCGCCGAACCCGCACCGCACCGGTCGCTCTGCCGAGTGACGCGCCGGCGGCGACCCCGTGGTTCCGCAGCCTCCAGATCTCAGGCTTCACGGTCGCGGTCTTCGTGCTCATCGTCGCCGCGCTCGTCATTCTGGCGCCGTCGCTGCGCCTGCTCGTCGAGCAGCAGCAAGAGATCGCGGCACTCGAGCAGCGCGTCATCGACCAGCAGGCCGTGGTTGACGACCTGCAGACCGAGATCGATCGCTGGCAAGACCCGGCCTACATCGAGGCTCAGGCTCGCGATCGCCTGCTGTACGTCTACCCGGGCGACACCAGCTACCTCGTGATCGACGATGGG
>JBBQKE010000239.1:0-3416 GCA_038326585.1 Actinomycetales bacterium
CAATGACGAGGCGGTCGGGTACCTCGCCGACCGGCTCGCCAAGATCGGCATCGAAGATGCCCTCTTCACGGCCGGTGCTGTGGCGGGAGCCACCGTGGTCATCGGTGCCGGCGATGGTGTCATCTTCGACTGGGAGCCGACGCTCACGAGCGCTGCCGAACTGCTGACCGCTCCTCGCGGCACCGACCCGCGACTCGACGCTGCGAACCGCCCCTCGACCTCTCAGCGCCGTCAGACCTACCACGAGCGCATGGACGCCAAGGCGGCCGCACGTGCCGAGCTCGACGCCGAGCGCGAGGCGGGAATGTGGAGTGGGAACGACGATGACGACTGAGCCCGACACCTCGCGCACTCGTCGCGAGGCGGTGGCCCGTGCTCGACGCGTCGTCGTGAAAGTGGGCTCGTCGTCGATCAGCGGCGAGAACACCGGGCAGATCGGCCCCCTCGTCGACGCGCTCGCTGCCGCTCACGCGCGCGGCACCGAGGTTGTGCTCGTCTCGTCAGGAGCGATCGCGACGGGCATGCCGTATTTGCGATTGGATGCTCGACCGCACGATCTCGCCACGCAACAGGCTGCCGCGGCCGTCGGCCAGAACGTGCTCATCTTTCGATACCAAGAGAGCCTCGACCGCTACGGCATCGTCGCCGGGCAAGTGCTGTTGACGGCGACCGACCTCGAGCATGCGACCCCGCGCAGCAATGCGCAGCGCGCCATGGAGCGCCTGCTCGGCCTGCGCATCCTCGTCATCGTCAACGAGAACGACACCGTCGCGACGCAAGAGATCCGATTCGGCGACAATGATCGGCTCGCGGGAATGGTGAGCGAGCTCATCGGTGCCGACCTGCTCGTGTTGCTGAGCGACGTCGATGCGCTCTACACGAAGCCTCCGCACGAGCCGGGCGCCGAGCGCATCGCGGTCGTGGCGCATGACGACGATCTCACTGCGGTCGAGCTCGGCCCGATCGGTTCGGCGGGCGTCGGCACCGGGGGAGCTGGCACCAAGATCGCCGCGGCCAAGCTGGCAGTCTCCCAGGGGATTCCGGTCGTTCTGACCTCGACGGCGCAGATCGCCGACGCCCTGCGCGGCGACGAGGTCGGAACCTGGTTCGAAGCCGCGCCCGTAGAATAAGCGCATGTCGTCGCTCGTCGAATCGTCCGCGCCGCTCACTGAAGACTCGCCCGTCAAGGCGGTGCAGCCAGGCCTGATCGACGAGCAGCTGCACGCCGCGAAGACGGCGTCGCGCGAGCTCGCGACGCTCACTACCGCTCGCAAGAACGAGGCTCTCGAGGCCATGGCCACGGCGCTGGAGCAGTCGATCGAGAAGGTCGTCACGGCAAACCGTGACGACCTCGAGCGCGGCCGGGCGGCCGGGCTCTCGGCGGGGTTGCTCGACCGGCTGCGGCTCGATGACGAGCGCGTGCGCGCTCTTGCCGCTGCCGTGCGTGAGGTGATCGCTCTGCCCGACCCCATCGGCGCGGTCGTGCGAGGCTCTCGCCTGCCCAACGGCATCCAGCTCAGCCAGGTTCGTGTGCCGTTCGGTGTCGTCGGCGCCATCTACGAGGCCCGACCGAACGTGACCGTTGACATCGCCGCACTCGCGCTCAAGAGCGGCAACGCCGTCGTGCTCCGCGGTGGCAGTGCGGCCGAGAGCTCGAATCGCGTGCTCGTGACGACGGTGCAAGACGCCCTCGAACAGAGCGGGCTGCCGCGCGACGCCGTGCAGACGATCGATCCGCACGGTCGCGCCGGCGCTGCAGCTCTCATGCGTGCGCGCGGTCTCGTCGACGTGCTCATTCCGCGCGGCAGCGCCGACCTGATCCAGACCGTGGTGCGCGAATCGACGGTGCCGGTCATTGAGACCGGCGCGGGGGTCGTGCACATCTTCCTCGATGCCAGTGCCGACGACACCATCGCGGTCGACATCGTGCACAACGCCAAGGTTCAGCGGCCGAGCGTCTGCAACGCGGTCGAGACGGTGCTGGTGCACCGCGATGCAGCGCCGCGATTGCTCGGGCCGGTGATCGGCGCCCTGCGGGCATCCGGTGTGGTCATTCGCGGTGACGAGCGCTCGCGTGACATCGACACGACTATTGAGCCCGCCACCGAGATCGACTTCGCGACCGAGCACATGGCGCTCGAGCTCTCGATCGCGATCGTCGACGATCTGGATGCTGCGCTCGCGCACATCCGTCAATACTCGACGCAGCACACCGAGTCGATCATCACGCGCGATATGGCGAACGCCGAGCGCTTTCTCGCCGAGGTCGACTCGGCCGTCGTCATGGTGAACGCGTCCACACGGTTCAGTGATGGCGGGGAGTTCGGATTCGGAGCGGAGGTCGGCATCTCGACTCAAAAGCTTCACGCTCGCGGCCCGATGGGCCTGCCCGAGCTTACGAGCACCAAGTGGATCGTGCGCGGCGCTGGGCAGGTGCGCAGGTGATCCGCGGTAGATTAACGACCATCACCACCATCGACCACGGGAGTTTCGCATGCTGACGACGCTGGCCAGCGCCATTCTTGCCTCTGAAGAAGAGCTGGCACCGCTTTTCGCTCCGGCCCCGGTCATCGGCGGTATCGCTGCGTTGGTGTTCCTGATGCTCGGCCTGGTCGTGTTCGCCTATCGCGATGTGGCAAACCGGCACAGCCACAAGTCGCCCCCGCAGAGCGGACACGACGCGGGTCACTGAGCCCGGCCATCGCCGCCATGCCTGCGACTTCTGCGATGCCCGGCGCCGACGCCGTGACAGTTGTGGCGCCGCGTAAGCGCATCGGCATCATGGGTGGCACGTTCGATCCCATTCATCACGGGCACCTCGTCGCTGGCAGCGAAGTCGGTCAAGCCTTCGACCTCGACGAGGTCGTCTTCGTGCCGACCGGCGAGCCTTATCAGAAGCAGGGCGTCACGATCAGTGAGCACCGCTACCTCATGACGGTCATCGCCACGGCATCGAACCCCCGTTTTCGCGTGAGTCGGGTCGACATCGATCGCGGGGGTCCGACCTACACGATCGACACACTGCGCGATCTTCGCGCCGAGCATCCTGATGCCGACCTGTTCTTCATCTCGGGTGCCGACGCGATTGCTCAGATTCTCGACTGGAAGAACGCTGACGAGCTCTGGGAGCTCGCGAACTTCGTCGCCGTGAGCCGACCGGGTCATGCGCTCAGCATTAGCGCATTGCCGCACCGAGACGTAAGCTTGCTCGAGATTCCCGCGCTTGCCATCTCGTCAACCGACTGCCGCCGCCGCGTCGAGCAGGGCTCCCCGGTCTGGTACCTGGTGCCCGACGGGGTGGTGCAGTACATCGCGAAGCACCAGCTGTACCGGAGCCCTTCATCATGACCAGCCCGCACGACCAGCCACAGAGCCGCCGCGCCGCGCGGCGCGCGCTCGAGGCAGAGAATGCCGGT
>JBBQKE010000240.1:0-3401 GCA_038326585.1 Actinomycetales bacterium
CTCACGGCCAAGGCTGTCGCGGCTTGCCGTGACCTCGACGTGCCGAGGCTGCTGCTCGGCGGGGGAGTCGCCGCCAATGCGAGAGTGCGGGCATTGGCCGCAGAGCGGTGCGCCGAGGCGGGCATCGCGCTGCGCATCCCGCCCCTGTCGCTGTGCACCGACAACGGCGCGATGATCGCCGCGCTCGCCGCGCAACTCATGGCGGCGGGGCATCCTCCGTCGTCGCTCGACGTGAGCGCAGACTCGACCTTGCCGGTGACGAACATTCAGGCCTGACGTCGCGACACCCTTCGTGAGGAGTCGTTGACACTCCGCGATGACGCTGAAACGATGGACCGTGCCCACTCGGGCTCACCCCTATCGCCGTACTGGAGAGTATTCATGTCTGACGTCACCCCGCCGCCTCCCGCCCCGGAGCCCACGCCCTACGCCTCGGCCCCCGCCGGCCCGAAGACGAACACGATGGCCATCATCTCGCTCGTGCTCGCCTTCTTCATTTCCCTCGGCGCGGTCATCACCGGCCACATCGCGCTCGGTCAGATCAAGCGCACAGGTGAGGGCGGGCGCGGCCTGGCCATCGCCGGCCTGATTCTCGGCTACCTCGGCCTTCTCGTCGGCCTGCTCGTCATCATCTTCTGGGCGAGCCTCTTCGGCATCGCCGCCTCGACCGGCAACCTGACCGTCAACTAGTCGCTCGGCCTGACGGGCCCGCACTCTCGGCAAAACCGGAGTGCGGGCCCGTATTCTTGTGACGACTGCTCGACCCACCCCACCCGAACGGCATGGCCACGATGACCGATGACACCACCGCACGCTCGACCAATCGCCTCGCACCGGTCGCGCTAATCCTCGCGATCCTCGTTCCGATCGCGGGCGCGATTCTCGGCCACATCACCCTTCGACAGATCGCGCAGACCGGTGAGCCCGGTCGTGGCATGGCCCTAGCGGCGACGATCATCGGATGGGTCGGAACCGTCGCCTGGTTCGTCTTCTGGGGCGTGTTCCTCTCGACCCTCGGCGGTCTCACGGGCTGAACAAAGGGCCGCTCGATACGCTGGAGTCGACATCAGGGCTGACCCCTTGCCCGATGGCACGCTCAGAGCAGAGGAGTTCTTGTGGCACGTTCGACTGTTCCCCCACCCCCTCCCTCGCCTGACGGAGACGCCGGAACCCCCGTACCGGGCACCTCGACAGCGTCGACGTCAGCCTCCAAGGCGCCTGTGAAGACTGCAGCGAAGGCGCAGACCAAGGCGCCAGCGAAGGCGCCGACGCAGAAGGCCTCAGCACAGAAGCCAGCCGCTGCTGCGCCCGTACAGCCCGCGGCCCCGCTTGAGTCGCCTCCCGCCCCGGAGGCTCTACCGGTGGTCGAGGCCGCACGGCCAGACCCCTATGCGCCGCTACCCCCGGCCGCATCACCTCCCGCACCACGGCCGAGCCCCTACGCGGGCGCTCCCGCGGCGCAACCCTCGACGCTCAGCGTGCTGTCGCTCGTCTTCGGCGTGATCGGACTCGTGCTCTCGCTGTTCCTCGTGGGCCTTCTGCCCGCGATCGCCGGCGTGATCATGGGCCACCTCGCACTCAAGCGCGAGTCGCACGCGCGGGGCATGGCGATCGGCGGTCTTGTCACGGGTTACGTGGGCACCGCGATCTCGGTGCTCTGGGCACTCATTATTCTCGTGCCGATTCTGCTCGTCTGGATCGCCGTGGGCGCCGTCGGGGTCACCGGAGGGCTCACGGGAGGCTTCTAGACCTGACGGGTTCGATCGCTCGAGCGTCTAGTCGCCGCGCTCGGCGAGGAGGGCCGTGCGTGCCCCCGCGACCCGTGTGAGCACGAGCACCGCTGCAGCGTCACCGCGAAGCTTCAGCCGCGGCCGAAGCTTCGCCGGGTCGATGTCGACCCCGCGCTTCTTGATCTCGAGCGTGCCGATGTTGCGTGCGGCGAGCTCCCGAGCCAGCAGCTTCTCGTCGAGCGGAAAACGTTCGAGAACCCGAAACGCGCGCGCGAACGGTGTCGGCGTGAGCTCGTCGGCCGTGATGTAGGCGATCGTCGAATCGAGCATCCTTCCGCCCAGGCTACGGGCGAGGTCACCGATCAAACGCGCCCGGATCACGGCTCCGTCAGGCTCGTAGAGGTAGTCGCCCAGATCACCGACGTCGACGTCGTCGGCATCGGCGCTGGCTCGAAGCTCGGCGGGCGGCTCGTCACCGCGCAGCACGAGTGCCGCACGGGCCACGGCGGGGCGGGCGAGCGCTCCCGACCACAGCACGAGTTCGACGACGTCTCCGTCGACCGAGATCCACTGCGCCTCGAGGTCGGGCGGCAGCAGGTCGCGCGGCATGCCGGGCGCAAGCTTGATGCCCGAGGGGCGCTGGCCGGCCAGGGCGAGCGCTTCGTCGAGCGTCGGTGACCAGTCGTCGGGCGATGCCAGGCGGGTAGCGCCCTCGCGACGAGCAGGGTCGAGCCAGATGCCGTCGACATCGTCGAGAGGGTGGGCGAGAGCGTCGCCGTGCACGACGCGCGCCGACTCCCACGGCGCCAAGTTATAGGCGGCGATGGCGGCAGTGACCTCATCGCGCTCGACGGCCGTCACGTGCACCTCAAGGGCCGCCATCGCCATTGCGTCGCCGCCGATGCCGCAGCCGAGATCAGCGATGCGCGTCAGGCCCGCTGCCGAGAAACGGCCGGCGTGCAGCGCCGCGACCTTCAGCCGCGAGGCCTGTTCGAGGCCCTCTTGCGTGAAGAGCATCCGTGCCGCGAACGGGCCGAACTTCGCGACCGCGCGTCGGCGAAGGCGGTATTGCTTCAGCACCGCGGCGACTCTGGCTTGCGGATGCCCGTCTCGACGCAATCGCGTGACGAGCGCCACGGCGTCGCTTATGGCGCCGCTCGGCTCGAGGCTGTCGAGCAGCTGCAGGGCCTCGGGCGTGAGCAGTTCGCGCAGTTCGCTCGCATCCATCCCCCGATGATGTCACCTGACGGTGGCGCCGTCGTTGGCACTCGGATTGCGTGAGTGCTAACCGCGTGGGTACAGTAGACCTGGCACTCGCACGTCGAGTGTGCCAACCCCCTCATCGTCGTAAGAAAGAAGAGGTCAACCGTGTCGGTCAGCATCAAGCCGCTCGAAGATCGCATCGTCATCACTCAGGTAGAGGCCGAGCAGACCACTGCTTCGGGCCTCGTTATTCCCGACACCGCCAAAGAGAAGCCGCAGGAGGGTGAGGTCGTCGCCGTAGGCCCCGGTCGCATCGACGACAACGGCAACCGCGTGCCGATCGATGTCGCCGTCGGTGACCGCGTTCTCTACTCGAAGTACGGCGGCACCGAGGTCAAGTACGGCGGCGACGAGTTCCTCGTGCTGTCGGCTCGCGACGTGCTCGCGGTCGTCGTCCGCTAAGAGAAC
>JBBQKE010000241.1:0-3377 GCA_038326585.1 Actinomycetales bacterium
CGGCTACCGCGACGCGTGGCGCCTGTTCGACGACGTGCTGCCCGCGATCGACGCACTCGAGTCGGCGCTGCCCGGCGTGCGCTTCGGCATCATCACGAACGGCGACCTGGCCTTCCAGACCGACAAACTGACTCGCATCGACCTGTGGGATCGCCTCGACCTCACACCCGTGCGCGCCGACGGCTCCGTCGACGATCCCGCCCGGCGGGGCCGCGTGATCGCCTCGGGCGAGCTCGGCGTCACGAAGCCCGACATGGCGATCTTCGCCGCCGCGGCTGCGGCGTTCGAGGTCGAGCCCGGCCGATGCGCGTATGTGGGCGACCGGGTGCGCACCGACGCCATCGGGGCACACGAGGCTGGGATGCTCGGCCTCTGGCTCGATCGCGGCCCCGACCGTAACGCGATCACCGATGGAACCGAGGGCACCGCTGCCGAGCTGCCCCCCGACGTGCGCCGGCTCACCTCGCTACTCGAGCTACCCGCTCTCCTGACCCGCTGAGCCCGACACCCGCCCGCGAGTGTTGCCAACTCAGGCAGAGGTGACATGAGTGGGCGGTCAGCTGTGCAATCACGTCATCTGTGCCTGAGTTGCGAACTTCGACTGCGGAACGAGCTACCCTGCGTGCGGCTGAGGTGAACAGCAGCGACGACCGCGCGCACGGCCTCCACTCGACGGTTCATCGCCACGTCATACTTCACTCTCACAACGACATACCCGAGTCGATGCAGCTCGAGGTCACGGCGATAGTCCTCCGCGCGCTGCTCTTTTGTGGAGTGCCACAGCTCGCTGTCGACCGCAACGTCCACGCGAGTACCGACGCGAAGGTCGACCGACCCGACCCCGGCAATCTTGACCTGGGGCGTGAGGTGAAGCCCAGCATCTTGAAGCGCTAGTCGTACGAGCGTCTCAGTGCCCGACGCCGCGCGGGCATCAGCGTGGTCGAGCCACCACCGCCGTCGGGCCTGCACTCTGCCTGCCAGCGCGGCCAGTTCGTGCGAGCCGACGACACCCAGGTGGAGTGCGCTGTCGAGAACCGCGGTCGCAAGCTCACGCGGCAAGCATCGGAGGCACTGGACAACGGCATCGTGTGCGCCGACACGCCACGACGTGGCGGCGAGAGGGTCGAGCAAGGGCTCCCAGTGTGTGTGCAACCGGGAACGATCAGCGTGTGCGAGAGAAACTCTTCGGTTATGGGGGCTGCGCAAGCGTGACGCCGTGTGCTTCAACCAGACCTCCGTGATCCGGCGCTCGGGCACCCAGAGCCCGAAGGTTTCTGCGGCTGTCGTGCATGCGGCGAGACCCCCGACCCTGATCGCCATGATCACATGCTTCGGGGCAGTGCCTGGGCAATAGACGCCCCGCCGTGCACGAACAACGACGCCCGCGTGCACCGCCGAAGCGATGGCGCGTGGCGAGACTCCTAGGGCGAGTAGCTCACGGCGGGTGAGGCACAGAGTCGAACGGACGGAGAAGGCGGTGAGAGCATCCATCGCCGCAGTGTGCGGGGCTGCGGTCAGGGTGACTCGGCGGGTCGCCGATCTCTGTCCCCGCTGAGGGAAATCCCGACTGGGGAGGAATCGTGTTCACAACTCAGGCAGAGCTGACATGAGTGGTGTGTTGATTGATCAGCCGTGTCACTTCTGCCTGAGTTGGGAACACACCGAGGCGCGGGCGGGGTCGTCAGCGGGACACGACCGCGACCGGGCTAGGCCGAGGTGTCGTCGTCGACCCAATCGAACGTGCGGGTGACGGCCTTGTGCCAGACACGCAGACGGCGAGCACGCTCGTCGTCATCCATGGTCGGCAGCCAACGGCGGTCTTCGGCCCACAGCGTGCGCAACTCGTCGCGCGACGACCAGAAGCCAACCGCGAGCCCGGCGGCGTAGGCGGCGCCGAGCGCCGTCGTCTCGGTGATGCGCGGCCGCACGACCGGAATGCCGAGAATGTCGGCCTGAAACTGCATGAGCAGATCGTTGGCCGTCATGCCGCCGTCGACGCGCAGCTCGCTGATCGGCACGGGAATCGCGGCCTGCGCTACGTCAAACACCTCGCGCGACTGGAACGCCGTCGACTCGAGCGCCGCGCGGGCCAGGTGCGCGCGCGTGATGAACCGGGTGAGTCCGACGATCGCGCCGCGGGCATCCGGTCGCCAGTAGGGGGCGAAGAGGCCGCTGAAAGCCGGCACGATGTACGCGCCGCCAGTGTCGGGCACCGACGCAGCGAGCGTCTCGACCTCGGCCGACGATGACAACAACTGCAAGTTGTCGCGCAGCCACTGCACGAGCGAGCCCGTGACGGCGACCGACCCTTCGAGGGCGAACCGCGCCGGCTCGTCGCCGAGACGGTAGGCGACCGTGGTGAGCAGCCCGTGCTCTGACGCCACGCGGTCCTCGCCCGTGTTGACGATGAGAAAGTTGCCTGTGCCGTAGGTGTTCTTCGACTCGCCCGCGTCGAAGGCCGCTTGCCCGAACGTGGCCGCCTGCTGATCGCCCAGGATGCCCGCGATGGGCACCTCGCGCAGCAGCGAGCTCGACCGCGCGATCCCGTAGACCTCTGACGACGAGCGCACCTCGGGCAGCATCGAGCGCGGCACCCCGACGGCGTCGAGAAGCGTCTGGTCCCAGTCGAGCGTCTCGAGGTTCATGAGCAGCGTGCGCGACGCGTTGGTGACATCGGTGGCGTGCACGCCCCCGTCGATTCCACCCGTGAGGTTCCACAGCAGCCAGGTGTCGACCGTGCCGAAGGCGAGTTCGCCGGCCTCAGCGCGCGCGCGTGCGCCCTCGACGTTGTCGAGGATCCACGCGATCTTGGTCGCGCTGAAGTACGTGGCGAGCGGCAGGCCGGTCAGTTCGGCGAACCGGCGCACTCCCCCGTCGGCCGCGAGCTCGTCGACGAGCGGCTGCGTGCGAGTGTCTTGCCAGACGATGGCGTTGTAGACGGGATCTCCCGTCGCACGGTCCCAGACCACGGCTGTCTCGCGCTGGTTGGTGATGCCGATCGCCGCGATGTCGTGCCGCGTAATCCCGGCCTTGCCGAGCGCCTGCCCGATGACCTCTTGCGTGTTGATGAGGATCTCGTGCGGGTCGTGCTCGACCCATCCCGCCTTCGGGAAGATCTGCTCGTGGGGGTGCTGCCCGACTGCGACGATCGCTCCGCCGTGATTGACGACCACCGCTCGGGTGCTCGTCGTGCCCTGGTCGATCGCGATGATGTGGGTGGTCATGTCATCCCTTTCCGGCGGGGCGCACCGCAGCGCCGGCCCCCACGATTCCCTGCCGATCCGCGAGGTACAGCCGGGCCAACTCACACACCACCCCGCCACCATCGTCGGACCCCGCCAACCCGGCGCCCCGCAGATAGGCGAGCACGGTGCGCC
>JBBQKE010000242.1:0-3369 GCA_038326585.1 Actinomycetales bacterium
ACATCTCTTTGCCGTGCAGCTGCGTCGCCTGGGCGATGCCGTGCAGGCCGTCGATGCGGTAGAGCGCCGCGGGCTGGTGGCTGTTCTCGCCGTACCGCAGCACCTGCTGCAGGGTCGCGTGCACGTCGATCGTCGAGGGGATGCCGTCAGCGGCCGCTGACCCCGACGCCGAGACGGCGTCGGGCGCTGGCGTCGCGCGAAGCCCAGAAATGGGCTTCGCCTCAGCTTCGCGCGCTCGCACGCCGAGCGTGTCGGCGAACCAGCCCGCGACCGCGGTGTCGTAGGCGGCCGTGTGTGCGAAGGCTTTGGCCGCGAAGCGCTGGCGCTGCAGCAGCGTCGTGCCGCCGAGCGTGATCGCCTTCGTCACCATCACGTAGTCGGCCGGGTCGACGATGATGGCGACGTTGGCGTGGTTCTTGGCGGCAGCGCGCACCATCGCGGGCCCACCGATGTCGATCTGCTCGATGACAGCATCGCCCTGCGCGCCCGAGGCCACCGTCTCGACGAAGGGGTAGAGGTTCACGATCACGAGGTCGAACGGCACGACGCCGAGGTCGGCGAGCTGCGTCTCATGCGATTCGAGCCGCAGGTCAGCGAGAATGCCCGCGTGCACGTTCGGGTGCAGCGTCTTCACCCGCCCGTCGAGCGTCTCGGCGAAGCCCGTCACCTGCGCGACCTCGGTCACCGGATGCCCCGCCGCCGCGATCGTCGCCGCCGTCGAGCCGGTCGACACGATCTCGACGCCGGCACCGGCGAGCGCCGAGGCGAGCTCGAGCAGCCCGGTCTTGTCACTCACGCTCACGAGCGCGCGACGCACAGGGATCGCGTCGCGGAAGCGGTAGTCAGCAGGGTCGTGGGCGGGGCCGGCCATGTGGATCTCCAAAGTGCGGTCTAGGTGATGGATGCTGCGCCGAGCTCGATCGACCCATCAGCGATGCCACGCACGACGTCGATGAGCAGACGCCGCTCGACGGGCTTGATGCGCTCGTGCAGGCTGTGCTCGGTGTCGTCGGGCAGCACGGGAACGCGCTCTTGCGCCAGCACGGGGCCCGTGTCGACACCCGAGTCGACGACGATGACGCTCGCCCCGGTCTGCGCGACTCCCGCGGTGAGCGCGTCGCGCACGCCGTGGGCGCCGGGGAACTCGGGCAGGTGCGCGGGGTGCGTGTTGATGATGCGCGGCGCGAGGGCGTCGACGACCGCGGGGGGCAAGAGACGCATGAGTCCGCTCAGCACGACGAGGTCGGGCTGCCACTCGGTGATCGTCGCGAGCAGTTCATCGCCCCAGGCCTCGCGCGAGGGGTATGACGAGTAGGGCACGATGAAGGCGGGGATGCCGAACGCCTCGGCGTGGGCGAGCCCGTCTGCGTCGCGGTCGGCTCCGACCGCGACAACGTGCGCGGGATACTCGGCGTCGCGGCACTCTTCGAGCAGAGCCCGCAGGTTCGACCCGCCGCCCGAGATCAGCACGACGACCCTCAGCACCTGCCCAGGTTATCGGGTGCGCGCGGAACCCATCGGCCGCGCAGCCCGCACGCCGCCGGCCAGCAGACCGAGAGTGAGGCCGACGAGGGTCTCGGCGAACATCCACAGCCCCACCGTGACGGGGTCAGGGCCGACGACGGCAAGGCGACCGGGCCCCGCCGACCCGGCAGCCACGAAGGCGAGGAAGGCCATGGCGATGCCCGCCACTGCTGCACCGATGACTCCTGCGGCGAGCGCCCACGGCGCCGGGGTCGCGTCGCCCAGCCAAGCGACGAGGCTCGGGCGCACTGCGATGCCCGCGACGAACGCAGCGAGCACCGGTACGAGCAGCGTCGCGAAGCCGAGCGGAGATGGTTCGGCAGGCAGCGCACCGAGCACAGGCACGGCGGGCAGTGGGCCGAGGGTCACGGCGATGGGGCTCACGGTCGACCCCGCGCCGATCGCGAAGCCCGGGCCGACGAGCCACGATGCGGCCCAGATGACGAGCGTCGGTAGCAGCGCGAGCTGCGCGGCGGTGAGCGCGACTCCCCCGAGCACCCCTGCCTGCACGCTCTCGTAGAGGGCGATCACCTGGCCATAGCCGAGCACGAGCGCGACCGTGGTGAGCAGGGCGGCCGCGGCCATGACCGTCGCGACCGTGCCGAGCCCCGCCCTGAGCGCGGCCCCGGCAGCGGCCGTGAGAGGCTGCGGCCCGTCGGCGATCAGCTGCCGCAGGCGCACGCGTGCCGGGTTGGTCGCGCCGATCGAGCCGATCGCGACCCCGAGCCCATAGACGAGGGCAGGAAAGAGGATGGCCTGCCACCGCGACGGGAGCGCTGCCGGATGCGCGGCACTGAGCATCGCGAGCCCCGAGAGCACGGTGACCCCACCGATCGCCACGAGCTCGCCGAGAATGCGGTGCGGCTGCTCGCGCAGGCGCCGCCCGAGCGCGACCCCGGCGAGCACCGTGGCGAGCGCGAAACCGCTCAGCGCGAGCGTCACGACGATGGGGTCGCCGACCCCGACGACGTCGAGCCCGAGCACGGTCTCGGGGTCGAGCTGCAAGGTCACGGCGACGCCGTGGCCGAGCATCCAGATGATGACGGCCGCCCGCCAGAAATCGACCCAGTCGATCTGAAAGCCATACTGCGCCGCCCACATGACCGTCAGGATGCTCAACGGAACAGCGATGCCGATGCCGACGAGCAGCAGCGCCTCGAGGGCGCTGTAGAGGGCGGTCAGGCGGCGGGTCATGGCGCTCGCGAGCCTACTGGCCGGATGCTCAGCCGAGCGCCGCCCGCGCCGCATGCCACACCGCAGCGTGGACGCCGACTGCGCACAACGCAGCCGACCTCAGCCGAGAATGCGGCGAGCCGCTTCTCGTGCACTGCGAGCGTCGGGAGCCGCGACCGCAGCGTCGGCCGCACGACGGCAGTCGTCGAGCGAGACGTCGGCGAGCCGGCGCCCGACGGGTGCGATCGCGCGGGCCGCCATCGAGAGGCTCGAGGCTCCCAGGCCCACGAGCACGGTGCTGAAGGCGAGATCGGCCGCCGCCTCGCCGCACACACCGACCGGGGTTCCGGTCGCCGCGCCGGCATCGCCCACGAGCTTCATGAGGCGCAGCAGCGCGGGCTGCCAGGGGTCGGCGAGGTCTGCTAGATCGCCGACCATGCGATCGGCGGCAAGCGTGTACTGGGCGAGGTCGTTGGTGCCGATGCTGACGAAGTCGGCCACCGACATGAGTTCGCGCGCCGTGAGCGCCGCAGCGGGCGTCTCGATCATCACGCCGACCGTCGTGATGCCTGCTCGGCGCGCGAGCGCGACGAAGCTCTCGGTCTCGGCCAGAGTCGCGATCATCGGCGCCATGACCCATGCGTCGGCGCTCTCGGCCACAGCCGCCTCAGC
>JBBQKE010000243.1:0-3343 GCA_038326585.1 Actinomycetales bacterium
CATCGTGACGATCACGATGATGGGTGTCGCCACCGGCCTCATCGGCGTTCTGCCGACCTACGAGCAGGCTGGCTGGCTCGGTGCCGTGCTGCTCGTGCTGCTGCGCGTGCTGCAGGGCGTCTCACTCGGTGGCGAATGGGGCGGTGCGGTGCTCATCGCCACCGAGCACGAGACGCGTGCCAAGCGCGCCTTCGCCGCCGCGATGCCCCAGCTCGGCTCGCCCATCGGCTCGATTCTCGCCGCCATCGCCTTCCTCTGGCTGACCCTCTCGCTGACCAGCACCGAGATCGTCGAGTGGGCCTGGCGAGTGCCGTTCCTCACGGCTATCCCGCTGCTCGCAGTCTCGCTCTACCTGCGCCTCGCGATCACCGAGACCCCGCTGTTTCGTGCGGTGAAGGATGCTGGGCGCGCGCCGCGCATCCCCCTCGCTGCTCTCCTGCGCGCTCAGCCGGTCACGATCGTGGTCGCCGTGGGCGTCGCGCTGCTCGGTATCGGCTCGTACTCGCTCATGAATACCTACACGATCAACTACGGCGCCGCCGTTCTCGGCTTCGACTACTACGAGCTGCTCATCGCTACGACCATCGGCGGGTTGCTTCAGCTCGTGACCATTCCGCTGTTCGGTGCCTGGGCGACCCGAATCGGGTCAGGCCTCGTGGTGGCGATTGGTGCGCTCGGCACGCTACTCGTGGCGTTTCCGATCTACTTCTTCTTGCAAGACGCGAGCTTCAGCGTGCTCGTCGCCATGATGATCATCGGAGGCATTCTGCCGACCATGAGCTGGGCGGCGCTCGGCGGCATCTTCACCGAACTCTTCGACGAGCGCTACCGATACTCGGCGCTGGGGTTTGCCTACGCCCTCGCTGCCGTCGTCGCCGGGTTCGTGCCCGCGCTCACCGGTGCGCTCGGCGCCGCGACGGGCAACGCCTGGTGGCACCCCGCCGTCGTGCTCGCATCGATGTCGATCATCACTCTCGTATCGTCGCTCGTCGCGATCCGCATCCGCGTTGACCGCGACGACGCCGAGCAGGTCGATGAATCGGCTCTGGCCCCGCAACCGGAGAGCACTCTAGGCTGAGCGCCATCGGGGCTGACAGCGGCCTCGCCCGCACCGCCGAGCTGACGCAGGAGCCGTGATGAGCGACGACACCCCCACCGAGCGCTTCGACGCCCCGACCGAGCCGTTACCCGAGGCCGAAGGCGCCGTCGCGGCCCCTGCCGAGGCGACGGGCGACGAGGGTCAGAAGCGCGGCATGCTCATCGCTTTGCTCGCGATCGCGGGCGCCATTCTGGTGGCGCTCATCGTGCTCATCGTGGTGCTTCTCGGAAACGGTGGCACCGATGACGCCGGGCCCGCACCGGAGTTCACGGCAACCGAGTCGCCGAGCCCGACACCGACCGAAACCGAGAGCCCCGAACCGTCAGACGAGCCGAGCGACGAGCCCAGCGAGGAGCCGAGCGCGACAGCTGCCCCGCCGCCGCCTCCTCCCCCGCAGAGTCCGAGCTTCGCGACCTTCAACGGCCCCAACAAGGCCACGTGCCCCGACACCTCAAGCTCGGTCGCGATCACGTGGAGCTGGAGCAGCAGCAATGCCACGGGCGCGTGGTTCGGCATCGGCACGAACAACGCGAAGAACCAGCCGTTCGAGTCAGTGCCGACGACGGCAACCTACACGTTCAACTACCAGTGCTCTGAGGCGAGCCAGATCTACACGGTCACGCTCGAAGACTCGTCGGGTCGACTGACCCACAAGACGGTGACGGTCACCCGCTAGCCGGGGGCGCAGGCTACGGGTCGAGCACGACGCCCGATTGACCGTTCTGCACGGCCCAGCTGAACCACATCTCGAAGTAGAACGGCACAACACCGCCCTCTGCGTCACGAATGGTGAGCTCACCGTTGCTGATGCGGAGGGTGGCCGTCGCTGACCCCACCTCGGCGTCGAGAGACCCGACATCACGCAGTGTCAACCACGGCACCGCGACGCGCTGCCCGTCGAGAACAAACGCGGCCATGATCGTCTTGGGCGGGTATCGCTCGTCAAGAGTCGAGGGTGCGAACAAGAACCGATCGCTCTCGTCGTAGTCGCCATAGGGGTTGCGCTCGTAGTCGCGGGCGAAGCCAGTGTCGGCGCTGAGCACACGCGCGTCGGGGTAGAGGCTGCGCACGTCACCGAGCGTCAGCAGCTGAAAAGGGTGCAGCGGCAGTTCGGCGCCCACAAAGTCGCCCGCTAGGGCCCGACCCGTGCTCTGCTGCCACAACCCGCGGGTCTCACGGTCGAACATGATCATGTTGCTGTCAATGAGACCGCCGCTCACCCCGAAGGTCGAGGGTGTGCCGCTGGGCAGGGTGCGGTCGAACACGATCGCGCTGCCGCACAGCGGGCAAAATGTCACGGCCACCGGCACTGCGCCGACGGTGTCATTGACGATCTCGTGCCAGACGAGCACGTTGTAGGGGTAGACCCGCACCGGGTTCGAGCCATCGGTCAGCACGATCGCCTGAACGTCATCACCCCACTGAACCTGCTGCAGCGGTACGAAGAGCGGTTCGTCGAGAGCAGGAATTCCGTCGACCGGCGGACCGCCCGAGATCGCCTCGAAGATCGCCGGGTCAGCCGTCGACCAGTCGATCTCGGTGAACTGCGATGCGAGAAATGCGGGCGCGTCGCTCGGCGCGCTGCCGTCGAGGCGCACGGGCTCGGGCGCATCCACCCCCGTATCAACCTGGTCAAGAATGCCCTGTTCCAGCACGACCGCTCCGAGGATTCCCCGCTCGACGAGCCAGGCCTCGATGTCTTTGATAACACCCGTGGCGATGAGCAGACCGACCACGATCAGCACCGCCCCGAGGCTACGACGGAATACGCCGTTCGGGTCGACAGCCCACTTCATGCGGCGAATGACCGACTGCCCGCCCACCGCGATAGCGAGCATCACCGCACTCAATCCCACGGTGTAGGCCAGCAAGTTGGCGAAACCGACCGCAAAACTCGTCGGCAGCACCGCGGCGAGAATGAGGGCATAGGTCGGGCTACAACTCGTGAAGATCGGCCCCAGAGACAGGCCTAGCAACAGGGGCCGGGCAACACCGGATCTCTGCGCCGAAGAATCGACGAGTTGCCCGCTCGCGCGCTGCAGGCCCGTGCCCGTCGAGATGCGCTCCCAGATTGCCGGAAACGCGAGCGTCATGCCGATGAAGACCACGAGTGAGCCCGACACGATCAACCAGACGTCGGTCGGAACGCCCAGCAGAGCGCTGGCGCCTCGAATCAAGAGAGTGAAGACGATGACCGAGACGGCCAGGCTCCCGATGATGAGGTAGGCGCTGCGTCGACCAGAC
>JBBQKE010000244.1:0-3339 GCA_038326585.1 Actinomycetales bacterium
CCCATCCGGGGGTCGACTTCGAGAACCGCCCGACGAAAG
The DNA here is from genome assembly GCA_038326585.1 of Actinomycetales bacterium. GTDB lineage: Bacteria > Actinomycetota > Actinomycetes > Actinomycetales > Microbacteriaceae > Microcella. The sequence goes on from JBBQKE010000244.1 coordinate 40, forward strand.
ACGGTACTAGCGCGCCGCCGAGCCCTCCGTGTAGTCAGCGTCCTGCTGCTTCCACGCGAACAGGGCGCGCAGCTCGCGACCGGTCTCCTCAATGGGGTGCGCGGCGCCCTTTGCTCGCAACTCAAGGAACTCCTTCGCACCAGCATCCTGGTCACCGATGAAGCGCTTCGCGAACGCGCCCGACTGGATGTCGTCGAGCACGGCCTTCATGTTCGCCTTCACCGAGGGGTCGATGACGCGCGGTCCCGAGACGTAGTCGCCGTACTCGGCCGTGTCGGAGACCGACCAGCGCTGCTTGGCGATGCCTCCCTCCCACATGAGGTCCACGATGAGCTTCAGCTCGTGCAATACGGCTTCGAGGTGCTCACCGAGGCTGGCTACCAGCCCGAGATCGCCTACTTCGAGGTGCTGCACGAGCTCAAGCTCATCGTCGACCTGATGTGGGAGGGCGGCATCGCCAAGCAGCGCTGGAGCGTCAGCGACACGGCCGAGTACGGCGACTACGTCTCGGGCCCACGCGTGCTCGACGCGAGCGTCAAGGCCAACATGCAGGCCGTGCTCGCCGACATTCAGTCGGGTGCCTTCGCGAAGCGCTTCATCGATGATCAGGATGCCGGAGCGGTCGAGTTCATGGAGCTGCGCCGCAAAGGCGAGCAGCACCCCATCGAGGAGACCGGGCGCAAGCTGCGGGCGCTCTTCGCCTGGAAGCAGACCGACACCGACTACGTGGACGGCAGCGCTGCGCGCTAGCTGCTAGCTGGGCCCCGGAGCAGCCTGCTCCGGGGCGTATTCCTCGCGCCACGCGACCGTCGGTTCGGCGCGCGGTCGCGGACCACGGCATCCCGTCGCCAGCCACACGACCATGGCGATGGCGTTCTCGATATGAGAGGCCACGAAGGCTCCCGCGATCAGCGGCGCGTACATCGCGGCGAGGTAGGTAGCGCTGCTTACGAGCGCACCGCTGCGCCCCCAGAGTGCCGCGAGCGCAGCCGGGGCGAGCATGAGCGCGAACCACCACGGCGAGAGCGCGACACCGAGGGCGACCGAGGCCATGACCGCGAGGGTGCCGACGGCGACCTGCGCGATGAGCAGTTTCCCGAGCCCTCGCCCGTGCCGCCCCCAGCTCTCGAGCCCGACGGCAGCCCACATGACTCGAGCGCGCAAGCGGTGCACACCGTTGTCGATGAGTGCGACTCGAAAGAGTTCGTCGGCATCGCGACGCAGGGCCAGCCGCTGGTCTTCGGGTTCGCGCAGCAGCTGCCCGACGAGGCCATCGTGCATGATCGCGGGCAGCGTCTGCGTGCCGTAGTTGGCGATGAGCCCCCACAAGAACGGTGGTACCGAGGCGAAGTCGGTGCTGTTGCCGCTGTGCGGCGGCAGATCAAGCTGGTGCGCAGCAACAGTGGTGGTGCTGCCGTCGCGAGGGTTCAGGTAGACGAAGTCGTCGGCGACTTGAAAGTCGCGACCGCGCCGGTAGACGAGCGGCAGCGCGTAGAGCGGTTCGCCCGCGGTCGTGAGAAACGGCATATCGGCACCCCCACGTCGATCGTACGTGCCCGTTCTCGTTTGTCGTCAGCCCGCACCCGGCCATTCCCTCTAGGGTGACCCCCATGACGATGATCGGCCTCGGGATGCCCGCCCTTCGTCGCGCCGCCGTCGACACGTCGACCCTCCCCGACACCACGGGCCGCCCCGACTCCACTGCGCTCATCGACCGCTACGGCCGGGTCGCCCGCGATCTGCGCATCTCGTTGACGAGTGCCTGCTCGCTGCGATGCACCTATTGCATGCCTGCCGAGGGTCTGCCGGTGGTTCCCTCCGCCGAGCTGCTGAGCGCGGTCGAGATCGAACGCCTCGTGCGCATCGCCGTGGATCATCTCGGGGTGCACGACATCCGCTTCACCGGGGGAGAACCGCTACTGCGACCCGATCTCGTGGAGATCGTCGAACGCAGCGCACGCGTCGCGCCCAGGGCCTCTCTGTCGCTCACGACGAATGGCATCAGCCTCGAGAAGCGCATCAAGGCACTCGTTGAGGCGGGCCTCACTCGGCTCAACATCTCGCTCGACACCGTTGATCGTGATCACTTTGCCCGGCTCACGCGACGTGATCGCTTGCCGGCCGTGCTGAAGGGCATCGAGGCGGCCCGCCGTTCAGGCATCACGCCCCTCAAGATCAACGCCGTGCTCATGCGTGACACTCTCGCGGGCGCTGCCGATCTCGTAGCGTGGGCCCTCGAGCACGACGTGCGCCTGCGTTTCATCGAGCAAATGCCGCTCGATGCCGATGAAGCCTGGGTGCGCGAGAATATGGTGGACGCCGCAGAGCTCGTCGAGGCGCTCGCCCCGAGGTTCACCCTGAGCAGCCCCCACCGCGATGATCCCCATGCTCCCGCTGAAGACTGGCTCGTCGACGGCGGCCCGCACTCGGTCGGCATCATCGCCTCGGTCACGCGATCGTTCTGCGATTCGTGCGATCGCACTCGCATCACCGCTGAAGGCACCGTGCGGTCGTGCCTCTTCGGCGACGACGAGACCGACCTGCGCGGGCTCTTGCGCAATGGCGCCGATGACCAGACGATCGCCGACCGATGGCGCGCGGCCATGTGGAACAAGCAGGCCGGGCACGGCATGTCGCTCTCGGGTTTCCAGCGACCGGTGCGCACGATGGGAGCGATTGGTGGGTGAGCTTCACGTTCGATACTTCGCCGCGGCCGCCGAGGCTGCGGGTCGTGAAGAGGAGCTGATCGCCGGCCCGCTGAGCACCGTCGGAGCGGTGCGCGCCGATCTCATCGATCGCTACGGCCCGGCTATGGCTCGAGTGCTCGCCAACGGTTCGTTCCTCGTCGACGGCGTCGTGAGCCGCGATAACGAGCGGCCGGTCGGCCGACGCATCGACGTGCTGCCGCCGTTCGCCGGCGGGTGACCCAGGGGTCGGTCTAGAGACCGACCCATTCGGTGGTTCCCCCGGCGAGGTGCTGCCGCTTCCAGATCGGCACCGTCTGCTTGATGTCGACGATGAGGCGCTCGAGTGCCGAGAAAGCTTCGGCTCGATGCGGGGCCGCCACCGCAGCGACGAGGGCGAGGTCGCCGACGACGAGAATGCCGACCCGATGAGAAGCGGCGACACGCAGCCCCGTCTCGATGGACACCCGCGCGCAGCTCTCTCGCAGCATCCACTCGGCATCGGGGTGGCCCTGGTAGTCGAGGGCGCTCACGGCCACACCGTGGTCATGGTCGCGCACTACGCCCCGAAAGGTCACGATCGCGCCGTCGGCCGGCGAGCCCACGGCTTCTTCGA